>NZ_BAAGPR010000085.1:0-33346 GCF_054783955.1 Streptomyces mayteni
AGCGCTGCCGGCCGAGCCGGACGGCCACGGCGGCGGCGGGACACCGCCGGGGCGCGGCGGCGTGGCCGAGGAGCCGCGGCCGCGGCGCCCCGAGCCCGCGGAGGCGATCCCGTGGGGCGTGCGGGTGGCGTCCGAGGCCGGCTGGCGACTGCTGGTGCTGGCCGGCGTCGTCTGGGTCCTGCTCCAGGTGGTCAGCTCGATCAGCCTGCTGGTGATGGCGTTCGCCGCCGGCCTGCTGATCACCGCCGCGTTGCAGCCGTTCGTCGGCTGGCTCAAGCGGCTCGGCATCGGCCGGGGCGCCGCCACCGCCATCACGGCGCTCGGCGGCTTCGCGGCGATGGGCCTGGTCGGCTGGTTCGTGGTCTGGCAGGTCATCGAGAACTCGGAGGACCTCGTCGAACAGGTGCAGGGCGGCGTCGACGAACTGCGGAACTGGGTCCTGGAGTTGCCCTTCGACATCACCGAGGACAACATCAACGAGTGGACCGAGAACATCAACGGCTGGATCGCTGACCACAGCTCCGAGCTGACGTCGGCCGGCCTCGAGGGCGTCAACTACGCGGTGGAGTTCTTCACCGGCGCCGGTATCGCCCTGTTCGTGGTGCTCTTCCTGCTCTACGACGGCGCCGGCGTCTGGCAGTGGTGCCTGCGCCTGGTGCCGCGCGCCGCCCGGGAGGGCGTGGCGGGCGCCGGCCCGCGCGCCTGGATCACGCTGACCGGCTATGTGCGCGGCACCGTGATAGTCGCGCTGATCGACGCGATCGGCATCGGCATCGGCCTCTTCGTGCTGGACGTCTCGTTGGCCGTGCCGCTCGCCGTGATCGTCTTCCTCTCCTCGTTCGTGCCGCTGGTCGGCGCGGTCGCCTCCGGCGCGCTCGCCGTGCTGGTCACGCTGGTGACGAACGACGCGGTGGACGCGCTGATCGTGCTCGGCGTGGTGCTGCTGGTGCAGCAGATCGAGGGCCACATCCTCCAGCCGTTCATCCTGGGCCGGATGGTGCGGGTGCACGCGCTCGCGGTGGTGCTCGGCGTGGCCGCCGGCTCGATGCTGGCCGGCATCCCCGGCGCGATCGTCGCGGTCCCGCTGATCGCGGTGACCAACACGGTGGTCGGCTACCTCCGCGCCTACCAGGACGAACTCGACGCCCGCGCCGGCCAGGCCGCGACCAGCGGCGCCACCATCGCCGAAATCGCCCCCACCCAACCACCGTCCTGACGGGCCGTCCTGCCGGGCCGTCCTGCCGGCCTACCGGTCCGAAGGGCCGGGGAGGCCGGCACCGGCTCGGCCGCCAGCTGGGCAGCCGGCGTTGGCCGGCTCCGCCGGCGGGGGTTTGCTGTGGACGGTCGGCTGGCTTGGCCGGCTCCGCGGGCGGTGGGTTTGCTCTGCGGTCCGCAGGACCGGGTCGCTGGCTTGGCCGGCTCCGCGGGCGGTGGGTTTACTGTGCGGTCCGCAGGGCCGGGTCGCTGGCTTGGCCGGCTCCGCGGGCGGTGGGTTTACTGTGCGGTCCGCAGGACCGGCGGCCCGGTGCCGGCTCGGCCGGGCCTGCCGGCCCGGGGCCCCCGGCCGGGGGCCCGCGGCACGCGGCCGCTCGCGCGGCCGGGGTATTGGCTTGTCGGAGAGCCACCGCGGGCAGCCTCGTCGGCTCCGCCATCCTGGGGCCACCCGCGCGGCCGGAGGGGCAGCTCGTCCGAATGACCGGCTCGGCGGGCTTCGCCAGCCCGGGAACCCGCGTTCGCTCGGAGTCGGCCGCCCGAAGCACGCGGCAGCCGGCCCGGCCGGCTCCGCCTGCGGCCTCTCCATCGGCGTGCCGTACCGGCGCCGGCTGCCCGCTGGCGGGTTCCCCTGCTTGCGCCGGCCCCGGCTCCGCCGGGTTGTTCGGCCGGGCCATCCACGTTGTGCGGCGATGCTGGCCGTGGACCGTGCCCCTGCGAAGCCCGGACGCAGCGGCCCGCCTCACCGGCGCTGCCCGCAGGGGCAGCCGTCAGGTGGACCGGTCGGCCTGCGGCCGCTGGGCGGCGGCCCGTCCGAAGGACGCAGGGGGGCCGGCCTCCCCGGCCAACGCGGTCCGGGCTGCCCGGAGTCGGCCGTCCCGAAGGGCGCGGCGGCCCGCCCTGCCGGCTCCGCCGGCGGGGCCAGGCCGACTCCCCGTTGTCCGCCGGCAGGCTCCGGGGCACTGGCAGCGCAGGCCGTCGGCCACCGGCTTCGCCGGCACGAGTGCCGGGGCCAGCCGGCCCGTGGCGGCCCAACCCACCGAGCCCGCCGGCGCCGCCGGCCGTCGCGGCACGGCGCTTCCGCGACGCGCGCAGCAAACGGCTGGCACGGTTGGTCGCGCGGGCCGCGTGACCGCCGGTCCTTTCGGACCGGTAGGCCGGCAGGCCGTCGCGGCACGGCCGGCCGCGCGGCGCGTAACCACCGGCCCCTTCGGACCGGTTGGCCGGCAGGCCGTCGTGGCACGGCCGGCCGTACGCGGTGCGTAACCGTCGGCCCCTTCGAGCCGGTAGGCCGGCAGGCCGGCCCGGCAGGCCGGCCCGGCCTATCCGGCCCAGCCGTGCCGCGGCGGGTGGCGGACTTCCAGGAGCCAGGACAGGCGTTCCGTGTCGGTCTCCGTCCAGTCGTCAGGTGGGGCGATGGCCGCCCAGGCGTCGACGGGGTTGGAGCCGTAGCGGTGGCCGTGCGGGGCGGGGGCGCCGTAGGAGTTGGCCATGTCGACCGTGGTCTGCCAGAAGGTGACGAACGGGAACCAGTCGATGGACGACGTGACGTCGGGGCCCAGCGGGCGGTTCAGCCACTCGGGGCGCCGGAAGAGCAGGTCGGGGGTCCACCAGACCACCGGGTCAGAGGCGTTCTGCAGGTAGACGACGCGCGGCTCGAGCCACGGTTCGCCCTGCGGGAGGCGCAGGTCGCGGTCGGGGAACTGGGCGAACCTGACGTGCCGTCCGTCCTCGTAGACCGGACGCCAGATCGGGCTGCCCGCGTCGCGACGCTCGGTCAGCTCGGTGTGGATCGGGCTGAAGTCCGGCGGGCCGATCAGCAGCGCGCCGTCGGTGCGGGCCAGCAGGTCGTCGAGGTCGTCGAAGCCCGACTCGATGGCCGAGACGGCCAGGCTCTCGCCGAACACCAGCAGCCTGGGCCGCTCGTCCGCCGGTTCCTGCTCCCACCGCGCGTGCACCGCGTCGAACAGCTCCTCGGTGGCCCGGCCCGCCACCTCGCGGTCCACCATGAACGAGGCCCAACTCGGCAGGTAGGAGTACTGCATGGCCACGACGGCGGTGTCGCCGCCGTGCATGTACTCCAGCGCCTCGACCGTGGTCGGGTTGACCCAGCCGGTGCCGGTGGTGCCGGTGATGGCCAGCACCTCGCGGTCGAAGGCGCCGGTGCGCTCCAGCTCGCGGACGGCGAGCTCGGCGCCGTCCGCGTAGTCGTCGTACGCCTTGCGGCCCACGTAGACGCGGATCGGGTCGAGCGCCTCGGTGCCGTTGAACTCGGCGATCTCGCCGGCCGACAGGGCGGTGCCGGTGAAGGTGCGGCCCTTGTTGCCCAGGTCGTCCCAGGAGATCAGCGAGTCGGGGCTGCCTGAGAGGGTCGGCGTGTAGGGCCGCATCACGCCGGGGTCGGTGGACTCGTCCTTGGCGGCCGCGAGCCGGTCGGCGACCTCCAGGATGCCGCGGTCCCAGACCACGTCCCGCATCCCGATGACCACGATCGTGGTGCTCAGGACCAGGCCGAGGGCGACCGCCGCCGGCCACGGCATGACCCGGTTGAGCAGCCGGGTGAGCTGGCGGGTGCCGAGCCGGATCGAGCGGGCCACCAGCAGCAGCAGGGCCAGCACCGCCAACGAGATCAGCGCGATCATCAGCGAGTGCCAGGTCAGCGTCGGCGGCAGCTCGTGGAGCCGGCGCAGCTCGCGTTGACCGTCCGCGCTGCGGCCCAGCATGAAGGCGATGGCGAGCGGGAGCAGGACGAGGTAGGCCAACCAGCAGCGGGCCCTGACCGGTTCGCCCGGCCGCCACGAGACCAGCAGCCGGTAGAGCCAGCTGACCAGCACGCCGAGCCCGTAGCCGATGGCGGCGGTGATGCCGCCGATGGCGCCCTGGTAGTACCAGGGGCGGGGGACGAGGGACGGGGTCAGCGACAGCCAGAAGAAGAAGGTGGCGGCGAGCGAGGCGGTGAGGTCGGGCCAACGCCTGACCAGCCACTCGGTGCTCGGCCGCTCCCAGTAGGGGTGACGGGCGACGGCGCCGGCGCGCGCCAGGACGCGTGCGCCGGCGGCACGTAGCGCCTCGGGGGCTGGCGGGTGCTCGGGATGCTCCGGCGGGGTGGGTGCCGGTGGCTCCTCCCGCGCGGTCTGCTTCTCCACCGAAAGGCCCCCGTCCACCTCGGCCCCAGGCCGGTACTCGCTGTAGCTCTCACGCTAGATGATCAGACGCCGCCGGGGTACGTGGCGTTGCCTGACGTATGCCGATCCGTGCCACCGGGGTGACGGGAGGCCGGCCGGGCGGCTATACCGAAGATGTATACCCGGGGTGTATACACGCCGTGTATAGTCGCCGTCATGTCCATCGGTCACACACTCCTCGGGCTCCTGGAGTCCGGTCCCCGCCACGGTTACGACCTCAAGCGCACCTTCGACACCCACTTCGGGCAGGACCGCCCCCTGCACTACGGGCAGGTCTACTCGACGATGTCCCGCCTGCTGAAGAACGGCCTGGTCGAGGTCGAGGGGATAGAGCCGGGCGAGGGCCCGGAGCGCAAGCGGTACGCCATCACCGACGCCGGCGTCACCGACGTCGAGGGCTGGCTCGCCACTCCGGAGAAGCCGGAGCCCTATCTGCACAGCGTGCTCTACACCAAAGTCGTGCTCGCGCTGCTCACCGGCCGCGACGCCGACACCCTGCTCGACACCCAGCGCGCGGAGCACCTGCGGTTGATGCGCGAGCTCACCCGCCGCAAGTCGGGCGGGGATCTCGCCGACCAACTCGTCTGCGACCACGCCCTGTTCCACCTGGAGGCCGACCTGCGCTGGCTCGAGCTCGCCGCGGCCCGCCTCGACCGTCTCGCCTCGGAGATCCGCGCATGACCGACCGGAAGACCGAGGGCGGCGGAGCCCTGCTCGCCGCCACCGACCTGCACAAGAGCTACGGCGCCACCCCGGCGCTCGCCGGCGCGGGCTTCGCTGTCCGAGCCGGCGAGGTGGTCGCGGTGATGGGCCCCTCGGGCTCCGGCAAGTCCACCCTGCTGCACTGCCTGGCCGGGATCGTCCCGCCCGACTCCGGCGCCGTGCACTACGCCGGCCGCGACCTGGCCCGCCTCTCCGACGCCGAGCGCAGCGCGCTGCGCCGCACCGACTTCGGGTTCGTGTTCCAGTTCGGCCAGTTGGTGCCCGAGCTCACCTGCGCGGAGAACGTGGCGCTGCCGCTGCGGCTCACCGGCACCTCGCGCCGGGAGGCGGAGGCCACGGCGGCCGAGTGGCTGGCGCGGCTCGAGGTGGGTGACCTGCGCCACCACCGGCCGGGGCAGATCTCCGGCGGCCAGGGCCAGCGGGTCGCGGTGGCCCGCGCCCTGGTGAACACCCCCCGGGTGCTCTTCGCGGACGAACCCACCGGCGCCCTCGACTCGTTGAACGGCGAGCGCGTGATGGAGCTGCTGGTCGCGGCCGCCAGGGACACGGGCGCCGCCGTGGTGCTGGTCACCCACGAGTCGCGGGTCGCCGCGTACTCGGACCGCGAGGTCGTCGTCCGCGACGGGCGGTCCAGGGACATGGCGGGGGCGGTATGAGCACCCTCCGCGGTTGGGCGCGCGACCTCGGCATGGGGGCGCGGTTCGCGCTCGCCGGCGGCCGTTCAGGCTGGGGGCGCACGGCGCTCACCGCCGTGGGCGTGGCGCTCGGGGTGGTGGTGTTGTTGCTCGCGGCCTCGGTGCCGAGCGCCATGGAGGCCCGCGCCCAGCGGGCAGACGCGCGCCAGCCCCTGTGGGCGATGGAGGCGATCGAGCCAGGGCCCGACACCTTCCTGACCGCCGGCGCCGGAACCGAGTACCACGGCGAGGGGATCGACGGCCTGGTCCTCCAGCCCGACGCCGGCGCGGCCACCACCGCCGCCCCGCCACCCGGCCTCGACGCCTTCCCCGGCCCCGGCGAGATGGTCGTCTCACCCGCCCTCGCCGAGCTGCTCGACTCGCCGGGCGGGCGGCTGCTCACCGAGCGTCTCGACCACGAGCGGGTCGGCATCATCGGCGACCAGGGCCTGGATGGTCCTGGAGACCTCTACTACTACCTGGGCAGCGACACCCTGGGCGAAGAGGCGCCCCGAGCCACCGGCTTCGGCAACCCCATCTCCAGCGAGCCGCTGACGGCCGCGATGTCCCTGCTGGTGCTGGTGATCTGCGTCGGGCTGCTGATGCCCGTCGCCGTGTTCATCGGCACCGCCGCGCGGTTCGGCGGCGAGCGTCGGGACCGCAGGCTCGCCGCGCTGCGCCTGGTCGGCGCCGACATGGCCATGACTCGCCGGATCGCGGCGGGCGAGTCACTGGCCGGCTCCCTCCTCGGGCTGCTCCTCGGCGCCCCGCTCTTCCTGGTGGTGCGTCAGTACCTCGGCACCCTCAGGGTCGCGGACCTCAGCGCCTACCCGGCCGACATCGTGCCCGAGGCCGCCCTGACCCTGCTCGTCCTGGTGATCGTGCCGGCCGCCGCGCTGTCGGTCACCCTCTTCGCGCTGCGCGGCGTCACCGTGGAGCCGCTCGGGGTGATCAGGCACGCCGAGGGCACGCCCCGCAGGCTCGTCTGGCGCATGGTGCCCCTGCTGCTCGGCCTCCTCCTGCTGGTGCCGCTCACCTTCCGCTTCGTCGGCGCGGACAACGCGACCCTCACCCAGGCCGGTGCGGGCATCGTGCTGCTGCTCACCGGGGCCACCGTCGTGCTGCCCTGGCTCGTCGAGCGGCTGGTCGGCGCGCTGCGCGGTGGTCCGCTCTCCTGGCAGCTGGCCATCAGGCGGCTCCAGTCCGGCAGCGGCCCGGCGGTCCGGGCCGTCAGCGGTATCACCGTCGCGGTCGCGGCGGCCACCGCCCTCTACATGCTGTTCGCCGGGGTCCGCACCGCGGACACCACCGCCACCGGCCACAATCCGAGCGGTGTCCAGGTGCAGGTCCTCTCCGCCGAGGTCAAGGGAGTGGAGAGCGCCGGATTCGTCGGCGACCTGGAGAGCCTGCCGGGCGTCGAGTCCGCCCTGGGGGCGGTCAGGGGCACGGCCACCAGCCTCACCCGGCACAACACCCCGGGGAACGAGCCCTCCGAGAGGGTGACGGTGGGGGACTGCGCGGCACTCGAGGTATTCGCGGAGCTCCCCGGCTGCACCGACGGGGACGTCTTCTACCTCGCGGAGCCATTCGGAGGGGATTCGCAGTTCTCGCCAGGCGAGCGCGTCGACCTCTCGGGCGCCCGGGGCGGGTCGCTGGTGGAGGGCGAGCCGAACCCCGCCATCTGGACGGTGCCGCGTGACATCGCGCCGGTCTCCCTCCGCTCGGACTCCGCCGGCGCCATATCCTTCGGCATCCTCGCCACCCCCGCCGTGCTCGACAGCGAGCTGCTCGGCGACGGCACCACCGACGTCCTGCTCAGCCTCGACCCGTCCGACCCGGACGCCGTCGAGCGGGTGCGGAACGCCGTCTGGGGCCAGCTGGGCGACCCCTCGGTCATGGAGCTCAGTGCGGAGCGGATCAGCCGGCAGATGGAGCGGATCCAGCTCGGCCTGCTGATCGGGGCCACCGGCGTGCTGCTCCTGATAGGCGCCAGCATGGTCGTCACCACCGTCGAGCAGCTGCGCGAGCGCAGGCGCCTGCTGTCCGCCCTGATCGCGGTCGGCACCCGGCGCCGCACCCTCAGCGCCTCCCTGCTCTGGCAGACGGCGATCCCGGTGGCGCTCGGCCTGGCTCTGGCCGTCGTCGTGGGAACCGGGCTCGGCGCCCTGCTGATGAGCATGGTGGGCCTGCCGATCGGCGACTGGCTGGCGTTCCTGCCGATCGTGGCCGTGGGCACCGGCATGATCGCCCTGGTGACGCTCGTCAGCCTGCCCTCCCTCTGGTACCTGATGCGTCCTGAAGGGCTGCGGACCGAGTAGGCCGTGGCTCGTTCGGGTGGCGAACGGCGCGGCCGGGGCTGCCGGTAGATTCGTCCTTATGAGTGGGACGAATGAGTACCGGATCGAGCACGACTCCATGGGAGAGGTGCGGGTGCCCGCCGAGGCCCGGTGGCGCGCGCAGACCCAGCGGGCCGTGGAGAACTTCCCGATCTCCGGCCAGCGGATCGAGCGCGCGCACATCGCGGCCCTGGCCAGGATCAAGGCGGCGGCGGCGACCGTCAACGCCGAGCTCGGCGTGATCGACAAGGACATGGCCGAGGCGATCGTGGCCGCCGCCGACGAGGTGGTCGAGGGCCGTTGGGACGAGCACTTCCCGATCGACGTCTTCCAGACCGGGTCCGGCACCTCCTCGAACATGAACACCAACGAGGTGCTGGCCACCCTCGCCACCGAGCGCCTCGGCCGCCCGGTCCACCCGAACGACCACGTCAACGCCAGCCAGTCCTCCAACGACGTCTTCCCGTCCTCCATCCACATCGCCGCCACCGGCGCGGTCACCGGCAGCCTGGTGCCGGCCCTCGCCCACCTGGCCGAGTCGCTGGAGCGCAAGGGCCAGGAGTTCGCCGGCGTCGTCAAGTCGGGCCGCACCCACCTGATGGACGCCACCCCCGTCACCCTCGGCCAGGAGTTCGACGGCTACGCGGCCCAGATCCGCTACGGCATCGAGCGGTTGAACGCCTCGCTGCCCCGCCTCGCCGAGCTGCCGCTCGGCGGCACCGCCGTGGGCACCGGCATCAACACCCCGCCCGGCTTCTCGGCCGCCGTCATCGCCGAGGTGGCCCGCACCACCGGCCTGCCGCTGACCGAGGCCCGCGACCACTTCGAGGCCCAGGGCGCCCGCGACGGCCTGGTGGAGACCTCGGGGCAGCTGCGCACCATCGCCGTCTCGCTCACCAAGATCTGCAACGACCTGCGCTGGATGTCCTCCGGGCCGCGCACCGGCCTCGCCGAGATCAGCCTGCCCGACCTCCAGCCCGGCTCCTCGATCATGCCCGGCAAGGTCAACCCGGTGATCCCGGAGGCCGTGCTGATGGTCGCCACCCAGGTGATCGGCAACGACGTGACGGTCACCACGGCCGGCGCCTCGGGCAACTTCGAACTGAACGTCATGCTCCCGGTCATCGCCAAGAACCTGCTGGAGTCCGTCCGGCTCCTCGCGAACGCCTCCCGGCTGCTGGCCGACCGCACCGTCGACGGCATCACCGCCAACGAGGAGCGGGCCCGCGAGTACGCCGAATCCTCGCCATCCGTGGTCACCCCGCTCAACCGCTACCTCGGCTACGAGGAGGCCGCCAAGATCGCCAAGCGCGCCCTCAAGGAGCGCAAGACGATCCGCGAGGCGGTGCTCGACGGCGGCTACGTCGAGCGGGGCGAGTTGACGCTCGAACAGCTGGACGAGGCGCTCGACGTGCTGCGCATGACGCGTCCTTGATCGTTCCCTGGGTGTTTCCTTACCGTTCCCTGACGGGTCGCACGCTCGTCGGCACGGCCGGAAGCGCCCACTCGCCGGGTCGGCCCGAATACCATGTGTAGATGACAACGGGAACAGACCGGCCCTCGGACGCGCACCGCTGGCGGCCCGGTGACCACATCCTGTGGCGTTACCGGGCCAACGGCGGTGCCGGGTTCCACATCTGCCGGCCCGTCACCGTCGTCCGGGACACGTCGGAGCTGTTGGCCGTCTGGATGGCCCCCGGCACCGACTGCGTGCGGCCGGAGTTGGCCGACGGCACGCCCGTCCACCTGGAGCCGCTGGCGACCCGTTACACCAAGCCGAGGATCACCGTTCGAACGCAGTGGCTGGGCACCGGCGTCCTCAAACTGGCGCGCCCCGACGAGCCCTGGTCCGTGTGGCTTTTCTGGGAGCGGGGCTGGCGCTTCAAGAACTGGTACGTCAATCTTGAAGAGCCCCGGGGCAGGTGGTCGGGCGGGGTCGATTCCGAGGACCACTTTCTCGACATCGCGGTCTACCCCGATCACAGCTGGGAGTGGCGGGACGAGGACGAATTCGCCCAAGCGCAGCAGGCCGGCCTGCTGGACGTGGAGCAGGCGGCACGCGTTCGCGAGGCCGGCGGCCGGGCCGCCAGGCTGATCCGCGACTGGGGCCCGCCGTTCTCCGAGAACTGGGCCTCCTGGCGCCCCGACCCCCGCTGGCAGGTACCCCTGCTGCCCCCCGACTGGGCCAAATCCCCGCAGGGTTGGGACAGATCAGCCTCCGCCATGGCACCCTCACCTGAGGCGCCCATGACCCCCTCGACCGAGGTACCAAGCTTGCCGAGGCACCCCAGAGCCTCTTGATATCGACCGGGGCGCCAAACGTAGGATCACCCCCACGACCACACAACTGCACAACGCCCCCACCCCGCACGCTAGTTCCCCGCCTGGATGGACATCCCCTCGTGACGGACCCGACCCCACCGCAGCCCGTGGCTCGCACGGCGGACGTACCCTCGTTCGTCGAGAGCCCAGCGCTGCCGCACGCCCGCTCCGAGCCCGGTACCGCCGAACATCCGCCCGTCCACCCCACCACCGGCGAGGGGCTCAACGGCGGGATGCGCGAGACCGACCGGCTGCGGTTCGTGGGGTCCGCCACCCGCCGGATCGCCCGGGGCATCGACGTGGACGAGATCGTCATCGGCCTGTGCCGGGCCTCGGTCCCGGCCTTCTCCGACGCCATCCTGGTCTACCTCCTCAACCCGATGCCGGTCGGCGACGAGATGCTCGTCAGCCCCCTGGTCCTCAAGCTCCGCCGCACCGACCGCATCCCGGAGCAGCTGGCCTTCGGCAACACCAGGGCCCCCGACACCGGCGACTCCGGCGGCTCGCTCCTGCCGCTGCTGGCCGGCGCCACCTCGCTGGTCGAGGTGCGCGGCAACGGCCCGCTGGCCGAGGTGATGCGCGGGGTGCGGCCGCTGTTCACCGAGTCGCAGGTGCCGAGGGCGGCGCTGCGCGAGCTGACCGGCGCCACCGTGATCCCCGAGGACCGGCGGGCGATCATCGCCCCGCTGCGCGGCCGCCGGCGGGTCATCGGCGTCGCGGTCTTCCTCCGCCCGCCGGAGCGCGAGGCGTTCGAGCAGGAGGACCTCCAGGTCGCCGCGCAGCTCGCCACCCACTCCGCGCTCGGCGTCGACAAGGCCATGCTCTACGGCCGCGAGGCGTCCATCGCCGACGAGCTGCAGCGCACCATGCTCCCCGACGACCTGCCCGCGCCCACCGGGGTCCGGCTCGCCAGCCGCTACCTGCCGGCTGCCCAGTCCGCCCGCGTCGGCGGCGACTGGTACGACGCCATCCCGCTGCCCGGCAGCCGGGTCGCGCTGGTCGTGGGCGACGTGATGGGCCACTCCACGACCTCCGCCGCCATCATGGGCCAGCTGCGGACGACCGTGCAGACCCTGGCCGGCCTCGACCTGCCGCCCCAGGAGGTCCTGCACCACCTCGACGAGCAGGCCCAGCGGCTCGGCACCGACCGGATGGCCACCTGCCTCTACGCCGTCTACGACCCGGTCGCGCACCGCATCACGGCCGCCAACGCCGGCCACCCGCCGCCCGTGCTGCTCCACGTGGACGGCTCGACCGAGCTGGTCGAGCTGCCGCCCAACGCGCCGATCGGCGTCGGCGGCGTGGACTTCGAGACCGTCGAGTTCGACGCGCCGGCCGGCGCCACCCTGCTGCTCTACACCGACGGCCTCGTGGAGTCTCGCACCCGGGACGTGTGGACCGGCGTCGAGCATCTACGCGAGAAGCTGGCGGACATCTCAGGACTCACCAGGCCGGACGCCGCGCTGCCGCTCGAACCGCTCTGCGACGAGATCCTGGACATCGTGGGGCCGGGCGACCGGGACGACGACATCGCCCTGCTGGCCGCCAGGTTCGAGGGCATCGCCCCGGAGCGGGTCGCCTTCCGGCGCCTCGACCCGCGCGCCGAATCGGTGCGCGAGGCCAGGAAGCTGGTGCGCGAGAGCCTGGAGAAGTGGGAGCTCGCCGAGTTGGAGGACTCGGTGGAACTGCTGGTCAGCGAGGTCGTCACCAACGCCGTCCGGTACGCGGAACGCCCGGTCACCGTCCGGCTGCTCCGCACCGACGTGCTGCGCTGCGAGGTCGGCGACGACGTGCCCCAGCTGCCGCGGCTGCGGCAGGCGGGGCCGGCCGACGAGGGCGGGCGGGGCCTCTACCTCGTCCAGCGGCTCGCCAGGAAGTGGGGCGCGACGCGCCTGAGCACCGGCAAGTTGGTCTGGTTCGAGATGGCCCCGCCCGCGGCGACCGGCTAGCCGGCCGGCTGACCGGCCGGCTGACCGAGCGGCAGCGCCTCCGGCGCGCCGCTCACCGCCGCCTCCGCCTCCAGGGTGGTGGCCACCGCCTGGACCACGGCGGCCACCCGGAGCGCGTCGTGGATCGTCTCGCGGGCCAACCCGGCCTCGCGCAACGCCTTCTCGTGCGCGTCGAGGCACTGGCCGCAGCCGTTGACCGCGGAGACCGCGAGCGACCACAGCTCCAGGTCGGCCCTCGGCACCGCCTCGTCGGCGAGCGCGGTCATCCGCAGACCGGCCCGCAGCGCGCCGTAGCCCGGGTCGGAGAGCTGGTGCCTGGCCCGGTAGTAGACGTTGTTCATCGCCATGGTGGCGGCCGCCGCCTTCACCGCGCCGAAGGCCTCGGCCGTGAGCCTGGCCCTGGCCTCCGGTTCGAGCGCGCGCAGCACCCGCGCCGAGCGGGCCGCGATGGCGCAGGCCAGCAGGGTGCCCCAGAGCTGTTGGGAGGAGAGCCCGGAGGTGGTGGTCACCGAGCCGAGATTGAGCCGCAGATCCTTCGCGTAGCCGGGGAGCGCGGCCTTGAGGTCGTCGAGGGCCATGGGTGCGGACGCCTCACACGCCGGCGAGCAGCTTGACCGGATCCAGGGTCTCCTCGCCCCGGTTCCAGTTGCACGGACAGAGCTCGTCGGTCTGCAGCGCGTCCAACACCCGCAGCACCTCCGTGGGGTTGCGGCCCACCGAGCCCGCCGTGACCATCGTGAACTGGATCTCGTTGTGCGGGTCGACGACGAACACGGCGCGCTGCGCGAACCCGTCGGGGCCGCGCACGCCGCAGGCCCGCATCAGGTCCTGGCGGGCGTCGGACAGCATCGGGATCGGCAGCTCGCGCAGGTCGTCGTGGGCCCGGCGCCAGGCGTGGTGCACGTACTCGGAGTCGCCCGAGACGCCGAGGACCTGGGCGTCCCGCTCGGCGAACTCCGCGTGCAGCCGGCCGAAGGCGGCGATCTCGGTGGGGCAGACGAAGGTGAAGTCCTTCGGCCAGAAGAAGACGACCGTCCAGCTCTTCTCGCGGTCCTCGCCGGAGAAGGTGCGGAACTCCAGGGCGTCGGACGGGCCTACCACGCCCGTCAGTTGGTAGGCGGGGAACTGGTCGCCGATAGTGAGCATCTCGCGGGGACTCCATGATCCTCGTGGGGGTGGATGGAAGTTCCCACCGTGGCATACGTGACGCTGCTCCCGGAATCACCGTTTCGGGTGGTTTCGCGGTTGACGGGGATTGGCCGCTTCGATGGCGGACACCGGCCCCCGGGGCTGGTCGCGATGTATCGCGTTTCGGTACGCTGATCGAGTGACAGCCGAGAACCCGCCCGCCGTGCCGCTCGAGAAGGCGCCCCTGGACGGGGTGCCGTTGGACAAGGCGCCGTTGGACACCTCAGCGGCGCCGCGACAGGCCGCCGCCGGCCCACCGGCGGTCCGCGCCTCCGACGCGGACCGGGACCGGATAGCCGACATCCTGCGCGAGGCCCTGGCCGAGGGCCGCATCGACGCCGAGGAACACGAGGAGCGGATCGACGCGGTCTACCGGGCCAAGACGCTGGCCGAACTCGAGCCGCTGATCGGCGACCTGCCGGCCGGGCAGCGCCATGTCCCCGCCGCGCCATCCCCGGGCGGCGGGCCGCGGCCGGCCGCCCGCCCCTCGGGCCACGGGCTGCAGATGTCGGGCCCGAAGAACGTGGTGGCGGTGCTCAGCGGCGCCAGCCGGCAGGGGCGTTGGCGGGTCGGCGGGAAGATCAACGCGGTCGCGGTCTGCGGCGGCGTCGAACTCGACCTGACCGAGGCGATCTTCGAGCAGCAGCACGTGGTCATCAACGCCACGGCGATCTGCGGCGGGATCGAGATCAAGCTCCCGGAGAACGTCACGCTGCGCAGCGCGGGCAGCGGCATCATGGGCGGCTTCGAGGTCAAGGAGACCGAGTCCACCGAGCCGACCGCGCCCGTGGTGACCGTCCAGGGCGTCGCCATCTGGGGCGGCGTGGACGCCAGGACGGTGGGCGGCAGGCGAATCCGCGACCTCCGTGACGAATGACGCGCGACGTCACCGCGAGTCGACGCATGACGAGGCCGATTAACCGGAACGACTGACGTAACGACTGATAGGACCGGCTTGTTGTCGCTCCGTGCATAAGCGTGCGCACAGCGGGTAGGGCTCGGGGGACCGTCACTCGTATGGCCGCATGATGGGAAGGGCGAACCGCGGCTCCCCCACGCGCGGGTGAGGGTCCACGCCAGGAGCGACCTCCGTAGCCGTCATCAGGAGTTGACCGTGCTGCAATCGTCACCGCCACAAGAGTCCCAGTGGTCCCCAGCCGTCCCCACACAGCGCAGCCCGAGGGACCTGGCCGGTCCCTGGCATTCGGAGGCGGCCTGCCGCCGCGACGAGGCGGGGCTGTTCTTCGCCCCCTCTCAGGAGCCCACGGCGGCACGCCTGTCGAGGGAGCAGGCGGCCAAGTCGGTCTGTGCCCGCTGCCCGGTGCTCCTCGAGTGCCGGGAGCACGCGCTGCTCCAGCCGGAGCCGTACGGAGTGTGGGGCGGCCTCACCGCCGCCGAGCGGCGCGTGGTGCTGAGCCGGCGCCGGCGCCGCGAGGCGACCACGTCCAGCGGTCGGGCCGCGGACATCAGCCGCATCGCCTGACCGGTTCGGGCGTGGCCGCCGGTTCGGGCGTGGCCGCCCTGCCCGTCCCCACGACCAGCGCCCACCCCGGCCGCCACCGAGGACCAGCCGGCCTCGGCCGCCGTCCGACCGCCCCACCCGCACCCCTCGCCTCCGGCCGCTGGGCCTGGCCGGCCGGAGGCCGTGCGGGCGTGGCCGCCGGATCGGGCGTGGCCGCCCTACCCGTCCCACCAGCATTGCCACGACTGGCCGTCGCCACCGCCGCGCACCGCGAGGCCCGAGGGGCCAGGGGCGCGGGCGTGGCCGCCCTACCCGTCCCGGGCCGGCGTCGCCGCGGCGGGCCGTCGCCCCCGCCGCGCACTTCCCTTCGGGCGAATGGCCCACCTTCGTCTCGTGGGCAGCGCGGTGAGCTGGCCTGTCCCCGTGCGGAGCGCGGTGGTTCGCGCTTGCCGGCGCCGCTGCCGCAGTCGGCCTGCGAAGGCGCGGCGCGGCCGCGCGGCCCCTTTCGCATCGCGCCCCGGCCGTACGCCGCCGACTCCGGCGGCGGCCCAAGCCCACGCGCAGCGGGCAGCGCCCGAGGGCCGGCGGGCCCGATTGCCACGGCCGGTAGGCCGTCTCGGGCCTGCGGCCCGGGCCGTTGCCGCCGGCCTGGCGCGGCCGCGCAGGGCCGTTCCGGCCCCGAGCCCGCGGCCGGCCCATGGCGCAGGGGGCGGAGGTCCGCGTCGTGCTGCTCGCGGCCAGCGGTCAGTGGCCGCGGTCGAAGTCGATCGCGCTGTAGGCGCGGAGCTTGGTCAGGCGGTGCGTGGAGTCGATCTGACGGATCGTGCCGGAGCGTGAACGGACCACCAGCGACTGGGTGGTGGCCGTCTCGCCGTGGTAGCGGACGCCCCGCAGCAGGTCGCCGTCCGTGATGCCGGTGGCGACGAAGAAGACGTTCTCGCCGCGCACCAGGTCGTCGGTGTGCAGCACCCGCCCCAGGTCGTGGCCGGCGTCCAACGCGGCGCGGCGCTCGGCCTCGTCCTTGGGCCAGAGCTTGCCCTGGATGGTGCCGCCCAGGCACTTGATGGCGCAGGCGGCGATGATGCCCTCGGGCGTGCCGCCGACGCCGAGCAGCAGGTCGGCGCCGGTGCCCTCGCGGACGGCCATGATCGCGCCGGCGACGTCACCGTCCTGGATGAACTTGATCCGCGCGCCGCTCTCCCGCACCTCGCGCACCAGGTCCCCGTGGCGCGGCCGGTCCAGGATGACCACCGTGACGTCCTCGGGGGCGCCGCCCTTGGCCTTGGCGACGCGGCGGATGTTGACGGCCGGCGGCGCGTCGATGTCGACGAACTCGGCGGCCACCGGGCCGGTCGCCAGCTTGTCCATGTAGAAGACGGCGCTGGGGTCGAACATCGCGCCGCGCTCGGCCACCGCGAGCACGGAGACCGCGTTCGCCATGCCCTTGGCGGTGAGGGTCGTGCCGTCCACCGGGTCCACGGCCACGTCGCACTCGGGGCCCGTGCCGTCGCCCACCCGCTCGCCGTTGAACAGCATGGGCGCCTCGTCCTTCTCGCCCTCGCCGATCACGACCACGCCGTTCATCGAGACCGTGGAGACCAGCGTGCGCATGGCGCGGACGGCGGCGCCGTCCGCGCCGTTCTTGTCGCCGCGCCCGACCCAGCGCCCCGAGGCCATGGCACCGGCCTCGGTGACGCGTACGAGTTCGAGCGCCAGGTTGCGGTCCGGCGCGTGGGGATCGACGTCGAGGAGCGGCGGAAGGTGGTGTTCGGGCATCGGGGGTGCCTTTCTGGGCAGAGGGTACTTTCGACTCTAGCCCGCTTCCGTACACATGAGCAGAGGGCCCTTCGGATGAGCGATGCCGGGGGCGGTGGCGGGGCGTTGGGGGATGTGCGCGACCATGGCGGGGTGGCGAGCGAGACGGTGAACGAGGCGGAGACGGCGAACGAGGTGGCGACGGAGCCGGAAGCGGCCGAGGAGCGGGAGGCGACCGCCGGCCGGCCGGCCGCCAGGTCGCGCCAGCGCTTCCAGAGCGTCCGGAACATGGTGCTCTCGCTGGCGATCATCTGCGTCGGCGCCTTCGGCATGTACTTCTTCATCCCGCACGACGAGTCGATCGACCCGGTGCGCGAGGTGGAGTACGAGGTCGCGGCCAGCACCGCGGCCCGCGCCGCCCCGTACGAGTTGCTGGCGCCCGAGGGGCTGTCCGAGGACTGGCGCGCCACCTCCGCCAGGTACGAGCCGATGGGCGAGTTCGGCGCCACCTGGCGGCTCGGGCTCATCGGGCCCGACGACGACTACGTGGCGCTCGCGCAGTCCGACGCCGTCGTCGGCGGCTCCGACCCCTTTGTGGCCTCGGTCACCAGGGACGCGGAGGACACCGGCGAGACCGTGCGGGCGGCCGGTCAGGACTGGGCCTGGTACGAGGGCGAGCGCTACGACGCCCTGGTGCTGGCGGAGCCGGACGTGACCACCGTGGTGTTCGGCTCGGCGGCCACCGACCGGCTCGTGTCCTTCGCCGAGACCCTGGCGGTCAGGGCCGGCTGACGGGCCGCGCCCGGCTCAGAGCGAGGTGACGGCCTCGTCGGCGCTCAGCCGCGGCTGCCGGGGCGCGAACGCCGACTCGGCGGGGTGGCCGATGTTCACCAGCACCAGCGAGCGCTGTCGACCGTCCCCGAAGAACTCCTTGTCGAGGCCGGCGGTGTCGAAGCCGGACATCGGGCCGGCCGCGAGCCCGGCCGCCCGCACGCCGAGCAGGAAGTAGCCGATCTGCAGCGCGGCGTTCAGCTCGGCCGACGCGGTGCGCCCCTCCGCGTCCCCCTCGAACTGGTCCTTGAGCGCCGGCTTCGCCGGGGCCAGCGTCGGCAGCTTCTCGTGGAAGCGCAGGTCGGCCGAGAGGATCGCGGTGACCGGGGCCTCGGCCGTCTGCCGCTGGTTGCCGGAGGCGACGTGCCGCAGCAGCCGCCGCTTGGCCTCCGGGCTGCGCACCAGCGTGATCCGCAGCGGCGAGGAGTTGAACGCGGTCGGCGCCAGCTTGATCAGGTCGTAGACCGCCGCGACCTGCTCGTCGGTCACCGGCTCGTCGGTGAAGGCACGGGCTGTGTGCGCCCCGTGGAAGAGCAGGTCCTGGGCGGTGGGGTGGAGCGCGAGGCTGGTCATTCGGGGCGTGCCTTTCGGAGGGCGGCGCTGGGGGAGAGCGCCGGGTGGTCGAGCTGGGGCGCACGGTCGGCGCTGGCCGCACGCCCACGGCAACCGACCACTCAGAGCGGCTTATTCCCCGGCGCCCTCGGCCGCCTCCCGCCCGGCCGCGCCCTCGCCCTCCGCGATCGCCGCGTCGAGCCTGGCCCTGGCGCCCTCCAGCCAGTGGCCGCAGATCCGCGCCAGCTCCTCGCCGCGCTCCCAGAGCGCCAGCGACTCCTCGAGCGTCACGCCGCCGGCCTCCAGCCGCCGCACGACGTCGACCAGCTCGTCCCGCGCCTGCTCGTAGCCGAGCGCCGCGCCGGCGCCACCCTCCGCTTCCGTCATGTCCGCCACCCTATGTCCCGCCTCTCCGCCTACGCCTCGCTCGCCGACTCACCGACCGTGACCCGGAAGGTGCCGTCGGCCACCCTGGCCCGCAGCTCCTCGCCGGCCGTGACCTCGCCCACCGCGCGCACCGCCGCGCCGTCCGCGCGCTGCAGCACCGCGTAGCCCCGCCGCAGCGTGGCCGCGGGGGAGAGCGCCACCACCCGCGCCCTGGTGTGCTCCAGATCGCCGGCCGCCCGGTCCACCACATGCCGCAGCGTGCGCCGGGAGCGCTCGAGCAGCGCCGTGAGCTCCTCCTGGCGCCCGTCCACCATCCGGTGCGGGTGCGCCATCGAGGGACGGGTGCGCGCCGCGGCCAGGCCGCGCTCCTCCCGGTCGATCAGCGAGCCGAGCACCCGCCGGCCCCGGTCCCGCAACTGCCGCATCCGCAGCAGCTCCTCGCCCACGTCGGGCACGACGCGCTTCGCCGCGTCCGTCGGGGTGGAGGCCCGCACGTCGGCCACCAGGTCGAGCAGCGGGGAGTCGGGCTCGTGGCCGATCGCCGAGACGACCGGGGTGCGGCACTCGGCCACCGCCCGCACCAACGCCTCGTCGGAGAACGGCAGCAGGTCCTCCACGCTGCCGCCGCCCCGGGCCACCACGATCACGTCGACCGCCGGATCCGCGTCCAACGCCTGGACGGCGTCGATCACCTGGGGCACCGCGTGCACGCCCTGCACCGCCACGTTGCGCACCGCGAACCGCACCGCGGGCCAGCGCAGCCGCGCGTTCTCCAGCACGTCGCGCTCGGCCGCCGAGGCGCGGCCCGTCACCAACCCGACGCACCCGGGCAGGAACGGCAGCGGCCGCTTCCGCTCGGCCGCGAACAACCCCTCGGCGGTGAGCGCCCGCTTGAGCCGGTCGAGGCGGAGCAGCAGCTCGCCCACGCCCACCGCGCGGATCTCGGCCGCCCGCAGCGACAACTCGCCGCGCGGCGCGTACCACTCGGGCTTGCCGAACACCACCACCCGCGCGCCCTCGGTTATCACGTCCGACACCCGGTCGAACACGCCGCGATAACAGGTGACTCGGAGCGAGACATCCTGCGCCGGGTCGCGCAGCGTGAGAAAGACCACCCCGAACCCGGGCCGGCGGCTCAGCTGGGTGATCTGGCCCTCCACCCACACCGCGCCCAGGCGTTCGACCCAACTTCCGATCAGGCGGCTCACCTCGCCGACCGGGATCGGCTCCTCCGCCGTCGTCTGCACAGCCATGCGCCCACGCTATCGTCGGCCACCGACAACGGGTCCCGAGGAGCCGACGGGGCTGTCCTAGCTGCCCCGTACGATAGGCGCATGGTCGACCCGTCTGACACCAGCCGCCGCGTCCTTCTCGCCGCCCCCCGTGGATACTGCGCGGGCGTGGACCGGGCCGTGATCGCCGTCGAGCGCGCCCTCGAGCAGTACGGGGCGCCCATCTACGTGCGCCACGAGATCGTGCACAACAAGTACGTGGTGCGGATGCTGGAGCGGAAGGGCGCCATCTTCGTCGACGAGACGTCCGAGGTGCCGCGCGGCGAGATCGTGATCTTCTCGGCCCACGGCGTCGCCCCCGAGGTGCACCGGGAGGCCGAGCGTGGCGGTCTCGCCACCGTCGACGCCACCTGCCCGCTGGTCACCAAGGTCCACAAGGAGGCCGTCCGCTTCGCCAAGGACGACTACGAGATCCTGCTCATCGGCCACCAGGGCCACGAGGAGGTCGTCGGCACCAGCGGCGAGGCGCCCGACCACATCACGCTGGTCGACGGCCCGCAGGAGGCGGAGCGGGTCGAGGTCAAGGACCCGTCCCGGGTGGTCTGGCTCTCCCAGACGACCCTCTCGGTCGACGAGACCATGGAGACCGTCGACGCGCTCAAGCGTCGCTTCCCCCTGCTGAACGACCCGCCGAGCGACGACATCTGCTACGCCACGCAGAACCGGCAGACCGCGATCAAGCAGGTCGCCACCGACGCGGAGCTGGTGCTCGTGGTCGGCTCCCGGAACTCGTCCAACTCGGCGCGGATGGTCGAGGTGGCGCTCGGCGCCGGCGCCGACGCCGCCTACCTGGTGGACAACGCGGACGAGATCGACGAGGCATGGCTGGCCGGCGTGACCACGGTCGGGCTCTCCTCCGGCGCCTCGGTCCCCGAACTGCTGGTGGACGGCGTCCTGGCCTGGCTGGCCGAGCGCGGCTACGGCCAGGTCGACGTCGTGCAGCCGATGCGGGAGAGCATCCAGTTCTCGCTCCCGAAGGAGCTGCGCCGCGACCTGCGCGCCGAGGCGGACGAACACCGCGTCGAGGCCAACGCCGGCGCGCGGTCCTGACCCTGGGGCGAGTGTCCTAGCGGTCGCCCGCCGCCGCGCGCCGGACCGCGCGCCGGCCGATCAGCCGGAGGCCGGAGCGGGTCAGTGTGATGGCGCAGGCCGTCATCGTGCCCGCGAAGACCCAGGGCGCGCTGAGCGCCAGGTCCGTCACGGTCTCCAGCAGGCCCCTGGTGGTCAGCAGCCCGATGGCGAACGCGATCGGCGCCGCGACCGGGGCGCAGATCAGGTCGGTCGGCCGCACCCAGAGCGAGACGGCCGCCGCCGTGATGACGAACAGCACCCCGTAGCAGGTCGGCGCCCCACCGAGCAGCTCGCAGAACCAGGCGGCGGCGATCATCGACACCACCGCGAGCACCCCGCAGCCGAGCCCGGTGAGCCGCGCCCTCGGCAGCCGCCGCCCCGGGCGTGGCCGGTGCCCGGCCGCCGGCGCCCGCCCGGCCGGCCTGGGCACCCTTGCCCGCACCGCGGCCTCCACGTGGTGCCGAGGGTGACGAGTTGTGTGCGTAGTGTGATCCACGGCACCAAGGTAATGCGGCGAAGGCGGTGAAAAGGGCGATGGACACGCTTGCGGCCCATATGACAGTCGGTCGACCGGTCACCCGCGGGGGGAGTCGGCGCGGGGCGCGCCCGTAGACTGGTTCTTCGGC
The DNA here is from genome assembly GCF_054783955.1 of Streptomyces mayteni. Lineage (NCBI taxonomy): Bacteria > Bacillati > Actinomycetota > Actinomycetes > Kitasatosporales > Streptomycetaceae > Streptomyces > Streptomyces mayteni. The sequence continues at coordinate 21,566 of NZ_BAAGPR010000085.1, forward strand.
CCACGCCTCATCGGCCCATGGCCGCCGGCCCACCGTCCACGCTTTCACGTCCGGGAAGTCTCACGTGTCGCTCACGATCGGAATCGTCGGCCTGCCGAACGTCGGCAAGTCGACCCTGTTCAACGCCCTGACGAAGAACGACGTCCTGGCGGCCAACTACCCCTTCGCCACCATCGAGCCCAACATCGGCGTCGTCGGGGTGCCCGACCCGCGGCTGGCGAAGCTCGGCGAGCTCTTCGGCTCGCAGCGGCTCCTGCCGGCCACGGTCGACTTCGTGGACATCGCCGGCATCGTGCGCGGCGCCAGCGAGGGCGAGGGCCTGGGCAACAAGTTCCTGCACCACATCCGCGAGTCGGACGCGATCTGCCAGGTCATCCGGGCGTTCAAGGACGAGAACGTGGTCCACGTCGACGGCAAGGTCTCGCCGAAGAGCGACATCGAGACCATAAACACCGAGCTGATCCTCGCCGACCTACAGACCGTCGAGAAGGTCCTGCCCCGGCTCCAGAAGGAAGCCAGGATCAAGAAGGACCGGCAGCCGGTCGTCGCCGCCATCGAGTCGGCCAAGGCCATCCTGGAGGACGGCCGCACCCTCTTCTCTGCCGGCATCGCCCAGGGCACCGAGGCGGCCGAGCCGCTGCACGAGCTCCACCTGCTGACGGTCAAGCCCTTCCTCTACGTCTTCAACGTGGACGAGGACGAACTCACGGACGAGGCGTTCAAGTCCGAGCAGCGCGCGCTCGTCGCCCCCGCCGAGGCGATCTTCCTCAACGCCAAGCTGGAGGCGGACCTCGCCGAGCTCGACGAGGACGAGGCCCTCGAACTGCTCCAGACCGTCGGCCAGCAGGAGCCCGGCCTTGCCACCCTGGCCCGGGTCGGCTTCGACACCCTCGGCCTCCAGACCTACCTCACCGCCGGCCCGAAGGAGGCCAGGGCCTGGACCATCGCCAAGGGCGCCACGGCCCCCGAGGCGGCCGGTGTCATCCACACCGACTTCCAGAAGGGCTTCATCAAGGCCGAGGTCATCTCCTACGAGGACCTGCTGGACGCCGGCTCCGTCGCCGACGCCAGGTCCCGTGGCAAGGCCCGCATGGAGGGCAAGGACTACGTGATGCGCGACGGCGACGTGGTGGAGTTCCGCTTCAACGTGTGACCGTTCGACTACCTTGAGCTAGATTGATCTGTCAAATGCGCAGGTCGAACGGGGCTCGCCGCTCCTGAGGCGAGCCCCGTTCTCCTTTCCGTGCTGACCTGGGTGCTGACTTTCCGCCCCGCCCGCCCTCTACCCGGTGGTACGCTATGTGGTACCACTCTTGAAGGGGGTTCCGTCGATGTCGATCACTGCCAGCGAGGCGCGCAAGGCTCTCTTCCCGTTGATTAAGAAGGTCAACGACGATCACGAGGCCATCGAGATCGTCTCCAAGCACGGGAACGCCGTACTCGTCTCGGCTGAGGACTACGCAGCCCTGCGTGAAGGCTCCTACCTGCTGCGCTCGCCGGCCAACGCCCGCCGGCTGCTCAAGGCGTACGAGAACGCGCTTGGTGACATGGGGCTCTCCGAGCGGGAGCTCATCGACCCTGATGCGTCGGGCGCCGAGAAGGGTGCCGCGTGAGGCTCGTCTTCGAAGAGGGCGGCTGGGAGGACTACACGTCCTGGCTTAAGAACGACCGCAAGATGCTCGCGCGGATCAACAAGCTCATCGAGGACGTCCTGCGGGACCCGTTCACCGGGATCGGCAAGCCCGAGCCGCTGAAGTACCACCTGCCTGGGGCCTGGTCGCGGCGGATCGATGACGAACATCGCCTCGTCTATCTCGTCACGGACCGGGAGATCATCATCCTGGCGGCCCGCTACCACTACTGATTCCGGTTGGGTGCGTGCTCGTGCGGGTTCTGTGCTGACTTCATTCGCCGAGTGGAACGCTTTTTGCGGTGCGTGGTGGGCAGCGCGGGGGTTCAATTCCCCATGTCACCGAGCAGCTCAGCACAGCGCACAGGTGACCGTGCATCGCGCACAGCACATCACCACGTGCAGATCCGGGACCGGTGAGGGTGGGTTCGGGGATTCCGCCTCCCCACGGAGTGAGGTGACCGGCCCGTGCCGCCGGCGTGCGCGGGGGGCGTGTGGGCGTCGGGGTCACCTATTTCGGTCGGTGACCTGCGGTTCGGGGCCGGGAACAGGCAGGGTACTGGCCCGCGTGAGTCCGGCCAGGCGTGTCTCTTCCTTCTCGTGGATGGGATCTCTCATGTCTCCTCTCTATGACTGGCTGGCCAGCCTCTGGCGGACGTTCGTGCCCTACGCCGTCTCGTGGACCGCGGTGCAGGCGGCGCGGGTCGGTGTCGAGCTCGACAACGCGACGGTGACCTCCGCGCTGACGGCGGCCGCCGGTACCACCTACTACGGCGTGGTGCGCTACGCGGAGCAGCGGCTCGGCTCGCACTGGGGCTGGTTGCTCGGTCTCGCCCGCCCACCGTCCTACTCGCGCACGGCCGAGGGGTGACGGCGGCGCCCGGCGTCCCGTCGCGAGCCGGGGCGGGCGCCGGGCGTTGCACGGGGGAGGTCGGATGTCCAGACCAGATCCGGCAGTTCACAAGCGAAACTGATGCTTCACCAGCATTTCGCGCCCGTGACGGATCCCGGGGAACTCTTGTCAATCCCTTCACGGAGGCGGACCATTCGAGATGTGGTCATGCCCACGGCAATCGATCCGGTCGATTGTCATGGGCATGCCTTTCTGCTGTGTGTGCGCACCACTGATCAGGAGGAACCTTGATAGCAGTGACGCGAACTCCCCGCCGCTCGCGGCTCGGCGGCACGGTGGCCACCGCCGCCCTGCTCGCCCTCGGGATCGGCGCGGCCCTCCCGGCGACGGCGCAGGCCGACGAGCCGGTCGGCGTGATCGACAACCTCGGTGCCGACGACACCATCCAGGACAGCTTCATCGTGGTCCTGGAGGACGGCGGTTTCTCGGCCACCTCGGAGGGGGCCGACGAGCTTGCGGAGAGACACGACGCCGAGGTGACGGACGTCTACCGGTACGCGCTCAACGGCTTCGCGGCGGAGATGAGCGAGCAGGACGCCCTGGAGCTGGCGGCCGAGCCGGGCGTCAAGGAGGTCGTGCAGAACCAGCGGATCGAGCTGGCCGACACCCAGCCCAACCCGCCCTCCTGGGGCCTCGACCGGATCGACCAGGCCGACCTGCCGCTGGACGCCGGCTTCACCTACGCCAACGAGGGCGAGGGGGTGACGGCCTACATCATCGACACCGGGGTGCGCCTCACCCACCAGCAGTTCGAGGGCCGGGCCAGGTTCGGCTTCGACTACTGGAACCAGGGCGCCGCGGACGGGCACGGCCACGGCACCCACGTGGCCGGCACGGTCGCCGGCGCCAGCTACGGCGTGGCCAAGGCGGCCGAGATCGTGGCCGTCCGGGTGCTCGACAACTCCGGCGGCGGCACGACCGCCAGCGTGGTCGGCGGCATCGACTGGGTCACCGGCGACGCCGACGGTCCCTCCGTCGCCAACATGAGCCTTGGCGGCGGCGTCGACACCGTCCTGGACGCGGCGGTCCGCAACTCGGTCGCCGCCGGCGTCACCTACGCCGTCGCGGCCGGCAACAACTACGGCGCCGACGCCAGCACCCGCTCGCCGGCCCGGGTCTCCGAGGCCATCACGGTGGGGTCGAGCACCAGGACCGACGCCCGCTCCGACTTCTCCAACGTCGGCTCCGTGGTGGACATCTTCGCGCCCGGCTCCGACATCGCCTCGGCCTGGGCCACCAGCGACACCGCGACCAACACCATCTCGGGCACCTCGATGGCGACCCCGCACGTCGCGGGCGCCGCCGCGCTCTACCTGGCCGAGAACCCGGCGGCGACCCCGGCCGAGGTCTCGGACGCGCTGGTGAACAACGCGATCTGGAACCGGCTCTCCGGCATCCCGGGGAACACCGTCAACGCCCTGCTGCACGTGGGCGACGAGGGCAGCGGCCCGCCCGCGCCGCCCTCGGGGCCGCGGTTCGGCAACACCACCCAGGTGCCGATCAACGACAACTCCACCTCGACCTCCACGATCGCCGTGACCGGCGTCGGCACCCTGACCGGCGCCTTCCAGGTGGAGGTGCACATCGTGCACACCTACATCGGTGACCTGGTGGTGGACGCGATCTCGCCTGACGGCACGGTGCGGAACCTGCACAACCGCAGCGGTGGCGGCACGGACAACCTCGACGGCGTCTTCACCTTCAACGGTGCCGGCGTCGCGGCCGACGGCACCTGGACGCTGCGGATCAGCGACAACGCGGGCGCCGACGTGGGCTACCTGAGCTCCTGGGCCCTGCAGTTCTGACGACCTGAGGGACCGCGGTCCACAACCGCCGAGGGCCCGTGCCGTCTCCGGCACGGGCCCTCGGGCGTGGGGGCGTTCGACGCTCAGCCGGCGGCCGGCGCGGGCTCCCGGTAGATGTCGGGCTCCAGATAGATCACCCGGGCGATCGGCACCGCCTCGCGGATCCTGGCCTCGGCGCCGTTGATCGCGTCGGCGACCTCGCCGGCGTCGTCACCGCGCTGGACGGCGATCTTGGCGGCGACCAGCAGCTCGTCGGGGCCGAGGTGCAGGGTCCGCATGTGGATGACCCGGGTGACGGTGTCGCCGTCCACGATGGCCGCGCGGATCCGCTTCACGGAGTCGGGACCGGCGGCCTCGCCGAGCAGCAGCGACTTGGTCTCGATGGCCAACACGATCGCGATGACGACCAGCAGCACGCCGATGCACAGCGTGCCGACGCCGTCCCAGACGCCGTCCCCGGTGGCCAGCGACATCAGCACGCCGCCGAGCGCCAGGACGAGGCCGAGCAGCGCGCCCAGGTCCTCAAGCACGATCACCGGCAGCTCGGGCGCCTTGGCGGTGCGGATGAACTGGATCCAGGACTGGTCGCCGCGCACCGCGTTGGACTCCACGATCGCGGTCCTGAACGAGAAGCCCTCGGCGATGATGGCGAACACCAGCACGCCGACCGGCCAGTACCAGTGCTCGAGTTCGTGCGGGTGCCGGATCTTCTCCACGCCCTCGTAGAGCGCGAAGACGCCGCCGATGGAGAACAGCACGATGGCGACCAGGAAGGCGTAGATGTAGCGCTCCCGGCCATAGCCGAACGGATGCTCCTCGTTGGCCGCGCGCTTGGCGCGCCGGCCGCCGAGCAGCAGCAGCGCCTGGTTGCCCGAGTCCGCCATCGAGTGCACGCCCTCGGCGAGCATGGACGACGAGCCGCTGAACGCGGCCGCCGTGAACTTGGCAACCGCGATAGCGAGGTTCGCCGACAAAGCGGCGACGATCGCCTTGGTTCCCCCTGACGCGCTCATGCTTGCTCGTGGTCCCTTCCGTCACTGGGTGATCGGCTCGTTCGGACCTTCGTCCGACCTTCAGGGCGCACATTCTTGCACCGCACGCCCCTCCGCCTCAGGGGTCCCGCCAGACGGGGGCCGACGTGGGGTGATTGTCCCGGGACGGGGCCATCGTCATCACTTCGAGTGAAACTTTGGCCGTCTCTTGCGATTGGCGACGCTCTGTTGTCAAGCTGTTGCCGATTGTCAACACGAGACGGGAGCATCCCTGGGAGGGGCCTGTGCCGTTCGGTGAGCAGCCCGCATATCTCCGCGTCGCGGAGGACCTCAGACAGCAGATCGACGACGGCAGCCTGCCGCCGCACACCAGGTTGCCCTCGCAGGCCACGATCCGCGCCACCTACGGCGTCTCCGACACGGTGGCGCTCGAGGCCAGAAAGGTCCTGATGGCCGAGGGCCTGGTGGAGGGGAGATCCGGATCGGGCACCTACGTCAGGGAGCGGCCGGCGCCGCGCACCATCGCCCGCAGCGGCTACCGCACGCTCGGCGACTGCTCGGCCTTCCGGCAGGAACAGACGGACGAGCGGGTGCGCGGCACCTGGGAGGGGCACAGCGAGCGGGTCGAAGCGCCGCCCGCCGTGGCGGAGCGGCTGCGGATCGAGGCGGGGGAGCAGGTGATGTGCACCCACTACGTGTTCCGCACCGGCAGCGAGCCGGTGATGCTGTCCACGTCCTGGGAGCCGCTGCGGATCACCGGCCGCACCCCGGTGATGCTGCCCGAGCAGGGCCCGTTGGCCGGCCGGGGGGTGGTGGAGCGGATGGCCGCCATCGATGTCACGGTGGACAACGTGGCGGAGGAGGTCGGCGCCAGGCCGGCGCTGGCCGCCGAGGCCCGGGTGCTCGGCGGGCTGCCGGGGCATCCGGTGCTGGTGGTCCACCGCACCTTCCGGGCCGGCAGCCTGCCGGTGGAGACGGCGGAGGTGGTGGTTCCGGCCGACCGCTTCCGGGTCGGCTACCACCTCCCCGTGCGGTAGCGCGCCAGGACCGCTACCGCTCGGGGGCGAAGACCGGCCGGCCCGCCCCGCCGGTCTCCACCTCGTCGTCCGGCACGCCGATGTTCTGGCAGGCGGTCAGCCGCCACTGCCCGCCCTCCTTCGCCATGACCCACAGCGGCGAGCCCACGTCGGGTCCTTCGGGTGTCCGGTACAGCTGGCGCAGCTTGACGGCCGCGACGTCGGGCCGGATGAACAGCACGTGCTCCAGCTCGAAGGTGACCGTGGTGTCCCGCATCGCGCCGGGGAGCACCTGGTGGGTGAAGGCCGAGATCTCGTCGAGGCCGAAGAGGCGCTTGCCGCCGCCCGTGGTCCAGATCGCGTCGGCCCTGAACAGGCGGAGGAAGTCGTCAGGGCGCTCGTTGTTCTGCGCGTGCTCGACCGCGGCGACCAGCTGCCTGATCGCCGCCAGCTCGGCCTCGTGGCTCGCCGTCGCGGAGTTCGTGGTGTCCATGCGACCACCCTGCGACTTCAAGCCCCCTTGAGGTCAAGGCGGCCCGGGCCGGCCCGGCCTACCACCGTCGGGGACTACCGCTCGGGGAGGGCGAGTTCGAACCAGAAGGCGTGGCCGATGGGGCCGTGCCTGGTGCCCCAGCGGCGGGCCTGGTGGGCGGCGAGCAGCAGTTCGCCGTCGTCCTGGCCCAGGGGGCCGCCGGCCGGCGCGCTCACCTCGATCATCAGCGAGGCGCCGTGCACCATCCGCACGGCCACGGGCTCGTCCGGGTGTTCCATCGCGCCGGCCACCAGCCGGTCGACCAGCCGCAGGGCCGGGTCGGTCAGGCTGCCGAGCGCCCAGTCGCGCAGCTGTCCGGCGACCGTCTCGCCGACGGTCGGCAGCAGCGCCGGGTCGGCGGGGAAGCTCCAGTCGGCGACCCGGTCGGCCGGCAGGCTCCCGAGCCGGGCCGCGAGCAGCGCCACGTCGTCCGACTCCTGGCCGCCGGCCGCCGCCGGCAACCGCTCGATCACCGCGTCGCAGATCCCCTCGAGCGACACCTCGGGCCCGGTCAGTTCGCCGAGCAGCGCGCACAGCGAGTCCACCCCGGCGGTGATGTCGCGGTCCCTGGTCTCGACCAGGCCGTCCGTGTAGAGCACCAGGACCGAGCCCTCCGGCACCCCGATCCGCACCTCCTCGAACGGCACCCCCTCCACGCCGAGCGGCGCCCCGGACGGCAGGTCGAGCTGGCTGGCGGCCCAGCGGCCCGTCGCCGGATCCGGGTGGATCAACACCGGGGGGAGATGGCCGGCCTTGGCCAGCGTGCACTGCCGGCTGAGCGGGTCGTACTCGGCGTAGAGGCAGGTGGCCATCAGCGGATCGGAGAGGCGCGGGGCGATGTCGCGGCCGGCGTCGTTGAGCCGGCTCAGCAGGTGGGCGGGGCGCAGGTCGAGCGCGGCCAGGGTGCGCACCGCCGTCCGCAGCCGGCCCATGGCGGCCGCGGCGTGCAGCCCGTGCCCGGTGGCGTCGCCCACCACGAACGCCACCCGGCCGCCGACCAGCGGGATCACGTCGAACCAGTCGCCGCCGATCTCCGTGCCCCGGCTGCCGGGCACATAGCGGTGGGCGAACTGGACGCCCGGCTGCTCGGGCAGCGTCTGGGGGAGCAGGCTGCGCTGGAGGGTGAGCGCGGCGTCCCGCTCCCTGGCGTAGAGGCGGGCGTTGTCCAGGGTGATCCCGGCCCTGGCGGTCAGCTCCATGGCCAGCGCCAGGTCGTCGCGGTCGAAGGCGCGACGGTCGCCGCTGCGGGTGACCACCAGCAGCCCGAGCACCGTGCCGCGGGCCCGGAGCGGCACGGTGATCAGCGAGTTGACGTCCAGTTCGCGGAGCACCGAGGCGACGTTCGGGTCGCCGGCCGTGGCGGCCAGCAACTCGGTTCTGGTCTCGCCGAGATAGGGGACGCCGGTGTCGAGCACCGGCCGCAGGAAGGGCGCGTTCGGTTCGAAGCTGCCGTCCTGCTCGCTCCGGCGCAGGCGTGAGTCGAGCGCCGGCGGGTGGGCGCGGCTCGCGAAGCCGATCTGGGAGAGCGGCCCGCTGGCCCGCTCGTGCGCGGTGGGCGGCTCCCCGCCGGCCACGACGCCGGACAGCAGTTCGACGCCCGCCAGGTCCGCGAACCTGGGTACCAGGGCGTTGGCCAGCGTCTCGCCGATCCGCCGCACGTCGAGCAGGTCGGCGATGGCGCCGCCGACGTCGTCCAACAGTGCCAGCCGCTGCCTCGCCCGCTCGATCTTCCCCTCGACGTCCCGGCGCTCGGTGATGTCCAGGATGATGTTGACGACGCCGAGGGGCCGGCCGGCGCGGTCGGTGAGCCGGCCCATGGACACCGAGCGGGCCCCCAGCCCGTCGGGCGAGCTGATCACCAGGTCGGTCACCGGCTCCCCGGTGCGAAGCACCTCCCGTTGCAGGCCGTGGATCCGCCTGGCCATCTCGGGCGGCAGCACGTCGAGCACCGTCCGGCCGAGGAGCTCGGCCACCGGGATGCCGCCGAGCCTGGCCAGCGCGTCGTTGACCCGGACGTAGCGCTGCTCGGCGTCGAAGACGGCGATGCCCAGCGGGGAGGCCGTGAACAGCCCGTCGAGCGCGGCGAGGCTCTGCTCTACGGCCTCGTAGCGGGCGTTCTCCAGGAGAATGGCCAGAACGCGCGGGACACTGCCCGGGTCCGGGAACAGTTCGGCCCGACAGCGGAGTTCGACGGTGTGGCCGTCCCGGTGGCACACGGCCAGCCGGCCGTTCCAGGTGCGCCTGGCCAACAGCGCGCGCAGCACGTCACGGCCCGGAGCGGGGCGCTCGGCCGGGAGCAGGTCGGCGAGTGACCGGCCGACCGTCGCAGCGGCGTCCCAGCCGAGGATCTCCTCCGCCTTCGGACCCCAGAACAGGATCCGGCCACGGATGTCCAACATGACCATGCCCACGTGCAGCGACCCACGGCGCGCGTGGTCGGCGCTCCGGCTGCCGGGTTCAGTGCTCACGCTCCGCGCCCCCGTCGGTGGGTGGTCCGGAAGATCCCTTCCACCCGATTATGTCCGCGGGGTCAGAGGTGTGCGCGGGTCGCCGGCTCCACCCGCTCGACCACGTAGTGGGCCGATTCCTCCGCCGTGCCCGCGCCGGCGCTCATCCGGAGGCGCTGGATGAGTCGTTGTGCCTCGGCGCGCGTGGCGCAGTGGCCTATTCGGTAACGGCCACCGTTCTCCTCCTGCCGGATCACCTGCCACGGCTGCAGGTTGGTCCCGTTCATTCATCACCCCCCATCTGCATATGCCAGACCATACGCCAGCGTGTCACCGATCGAACAGAGATCAGGCCACCGGCCCCGATTCGCCGGTGTCGCGCAGGGCCAACGCGCGCCCCTCGACGGCCAGCGCGTCCACCCGCCTGGCGATCGGCAGCGCCGTCGCCGGGTCGTTGTGCGCCACCCCCCAGGACCGCTCCAGCAGGTGAGCGGCCTGCGCCAGACGGGTGCGGGCCGCCGTGCCGACCGACTCGCGGTGCGCGGTGAGATGGTCCTGCGCGGCGGCCAGCGCGGCCGCCGCCGTCAGCAGCGCCTGCTCGAACATCGAACGGGCCCTGCGGTTGCGGTCCTCCCGCTCCCGCCGGGACGCCAGGGCGGACGCCAGCCCGGCGTCCGCCTCGCCCAGCCGGCGGAGCGCGCCGAACGGGTCGCCGGCCGCCGTCGCGCGGGCCTCGGCCAGGGCGGCGTCGGCGCGTGCCGACGCGTCGCGCAGCGCGTGCTCGCTCCCCGCCTCACGCAGGTCGGCCTCCGTCTCCAGCGCCGCCTCCGCGAACACCGTGGCGGCCCGCTCCACCTCGTCGGCCCACCTGGCCACCCCGTCCACCAGCAGGCCGGCCCCGGCCAGCGGGGCCGCCGCCGCGGCCGGACCCTCCCGGTGCAGCAACTCGGCCCCGCGCGCCAACCTGGCCCGCGCCGCCGCCGGATGCCCGGCTACCGGCGCGACGGCGTCCGCGCCGAACCGCTCCACCAGCCGACGCAGCGTCCCCTCGGCCGCCTCGATCCGGCCGGGCAGCTCCGTCACCCCGGCCCGCACCGCCGCCTCGTCCACCTCGGGCCGCGACGCCGCCAGCCGCTCGCCGGCCTGCGCGCAGCGGAGCTCGATCTCCTCGAGCAGCCGGCGCCGCTCCAGATCGTTCCGCTCCAGCGCCGGCTCGTCGAGCCGGAAACGGATCCGCAGCGCCTCCGCCGTTCGGGTGGCGGCCTCCCCGAGGTCCGCGGGCGGGGCGCCTTGCGCGAACGCGTACGCCTCGGCCCGGGCGCGGACCGTGTCGTCCGTCTCGATCAGCAGGCCGCGGGCCCGCCGGTCGAGCTCCGTCAACGACGGCTCGTGGGACTGGGTGGGCGGCTCCGTCGACCGCCCCGACCAGCGCAGCGGCACCATCCGGTACCTGGCCCGCAGCCCGCGGCCGCGCAGCCCGCGCACCACCAGGTACCCGACCACCAGGACCAGCGCGGCGACCAGCGCGAGCGGCAACACGACGACGGTCGCGCCGCCGCTTCCCGCCGCGACCCCGTCCCCCACCTCGGGCCGCAGCCGGTGCACCGGCACCGGCTGGTCGCCCGTCACCGCCGCGTACCCGTCGGCGGCGCCGATCGCCGCCCCCGCCCAGTCGCCGAGGCGCAGCGCCGGCCGGATCGCCAGGGCCTCGACGCGGGTCAGCTGCGCGGCGGACAGCCCGGAGTGGACGTCGGCGGAGACCGCGTGCCGGCGGTCGTGGGTACCGATCGCCAGCAGCAGATCGCGCTGCCCGAGCCCGTTGCGGTGGACGACGGCGTCGGTCCAGGACTGGGCCTCGTGGCCGGAGAAGTCGCGCACGTACGCCACGTGGAGCTGCGGCCGCGTCCGCTCCTCCAGGCCCGCCAGGGCGTGCTCCACCTCCCCGTCGCGCCCGGCCAGCGCCCCGGCGTGGTCGGCCACATGGCCGGCCTCGTCCAGATCCACGGTGTCCTCGACGGGGGCGGTGGGTTGGGCGGCGGGGGCGAGCGTCGCGGCGAGCGCGGCGAGTGTGGCCGCGAGCGTGGCCGCGACGCCGGCCCAGCGGGCTGCGTGACGCATCGGGCCCACCTCCTCCACGATCCCGACGGTAAGTGGTGGGGGTGGGCCCTGCGCGGTGGGTGCGGCCGGGGGGTTTTCCCCCACCCACCCGCCCTTTCCGCTGCCGCGCTTCGCGCGGGGGTGCGCGCTGCGCGCGGGCGGTGGCCCGCGGGGGCCCAACGAGGCGGCTTCGCCGCCGTTGGGCCCTTGCGGCCGTGCTGGCCTGCGGCCGTGCTGGCCTGCGGCCGTGCTGGCCTGCGGCCGTGCCGCGCCCACCCACCCGCCCTCGCGGGTGGCTTGCGCGGCAGCGGGCCTGCGGCCCGGCGGCGTAGCCGCCGTGGGCCGGGCC
>NZ_BAAGPR010000086.1:0-33264 GCF_054783955.1 Streptomyces mayteni
TGGGTGAGGGCGCGCTTGCGCTCCGCCCACCGCTCGGTGTCGTGCTCCGTGCCAGCCGCGCACCGCACCTTCAGATCCCGGGACGCCAGCATGCCCAAATGGTCACCGACCAAGCACAGCACCCGCTCGTCCGCGACAGTGAGGGCCCTGAGCCGGTCACGGATCGCGACCCCCGAAGCGCCAGGCACCACGAACGACACCGCCAACTCCCGCAGCCCACCCACCCCGACACCCCCACCCACAAACCGAAACCCCTGCCACCACGTCCAACGACCACCCCCCACAAAGGTCACGCATTCGACCAAAGAACACCCGTCTCCCACCGAAGACTTCACAGGTGCCAAGCCCAGGACACACACCAACACGCGCCAGAACACACTCACCCGCAGCCAACGGACAACAGCTCCCAACCCCTGAGCCGTCCTAGCCGGCGGTGGGCACGGGCCGTAGCACCAGCAGCCCGTCCTCCCGGCCGGCGACCATCGCGAACGGGAACCGGTCGGCGTCCAGACAGAACGCGACGTCGTCGGGGTGCGCGCCGCGCCGTACGCCGTTGGTGAGGTCGGCCGCCGCGTCGGAGGCCCGGGCGCGGGCGAGGTACGGTGCCGCGTCGACCCCTTCGTCGCCGACGCGCCGTCCGATGTACTCGGCGCAGGCCCGGTCCTCCTCGGCCCGGCCCTCGTCGCCGGTGACGACGAAGGTGGCCTCCCGCACCTCGCGGGCCCGCAGGAAGCGGGCCGTCGCGTCCGCCACCACGAAGCTCGCGCACAGCACGAGTGGGGAGTCCTCCACGGCCCGCGCCCCGACCGACCCGGCGGTCGTCCGCAACACCAGCGTCCGGCCGGTGAGATCCCGCTCCGCCATCAGCACGGGGGAGTTGACGGCGTCGAAGCCGGGCGCGGGGGCGCCGTCCTTCACGGCGAGCCACTCCGGGTGGGCCCGCTTGAGGGCCAACGCCTCGTCGTCGGAAGCCGCGAGCGCGATCCGCTCCGCGCCCCGCGCGAAGGCCCAGGCGGTCACGGTGAACGCGCGCATCACGTCGATCACCACCGCCACGGCGGGCGGTTCCGTCAGCTCTCCGATACCGACCTGTCGATGGCGCACACGCGCCATTGTCACCCAGCCCGCCGGCGGGACAGTACCGCGCCCCGTAAGGGGCGCGGGGAACTGCGCGCTCGGCCCCCGCCGGCCGGCGGCCGGCCATCCGCGCGCCCCGTGGGGCAAGCGCTCGTCGGGAAGCCCGTGCCGGTCAGGCGCTTCGCAGCTCAGCCGGCGCGGCACTGCGCCGCAGGCAGTACGCCGCGACGACGACGGTGCCGACGACGAGCGCAGTGGCGGCCGCGCCCAGCAGGCCGAGACCCGCGTACGGGATGTCGATCGCCCGCACCACCTCCGGCAGCTCCACCGGGGTGAAGCGCGGGGGCACGGCGGCGCTCTCCGGATCGGCGCAGGCGGCGGCCGGGCCGTCGCAGATGTCGAACCCCTGTTGCCCCGAGGAGACCTCGGTGCCGAAGAAGCCCCGCCCCAGCACCGCTCCGCTGCCCAGGGCCAGCGCGATGGCCGGCAGCGCCGGCGTCAGCACCCGCCAGGCGACCGCCCCGGCCAGCACCCCGCGCGGCACCCCGGTGGCCAACAGGGCGCTGTGGGTGCGGCGTTGCGAGAACACCCGCTCCACGAGAGCCACCAGCAGGCCGCCGGTCGCCAGGGCCAGGCTGACGAGGATGGCCAGGCTGATCAGGTCCGTGGCGCCGACGTAGAAGGCGGAGTCGAAGGACATGAGCTCCTCGGACTGGCCGGTCAGCTCCGCGTAGACGCGATTGGCCTCGTCGTACGCCTCGTCCTGGGCGATGAACTGGGCGCGCGCGGACTGGGCGCCGGCGCCGATGACGAGTGCGGCCAGCAGGGCCGCCAGGGTGCGGCTGCCGTGCCAGGGGTCGGCCATCAGGTCGCGCGCGGCCAGCAGCGTGGCCGGCCGCCTGGCGAACCTGTGCAGCAGCCGGCCGCTGGTCGCCGAGATCCAGCCGACGCCGAGGACCACGCCGAGCGTCGTCAGCAGGGAGCCGGCGAGCACCACCACGGGCACCCAGTCGGCGGCTTCGCGGCCGACGGTGGGCAGCAGGACCAGGTAGCCGCCGAGGCCGAGGAGGATCAGCACGCCGGGCCCTGGGCCGGGGGCCGGCCGGGAGGCGCGCTGGCGCACCCCGAGGGGGGAGTCGGTGACCCGCCGCAGCAGCAGGGCCGCGGCGAGCATCGCGAGCAGCGGCACGCCGAGGACGATGGCGGCGTGGCCGAGGAGCGGCACCGTCACGTCGGTGGGCAACGTCAGCCGGCCGTCCGCGTGGGGGCGGTGGAGCAGTTCCCTGGCGGCCAGGTGGATCGCGGAGCCGGCCAGGGTGCCGAGCAGGGCGGCGCCGCCGGTCTCGGCGACGGCGACCGCGACGGTCTGCCGCGGCGTGCCGCCGGCCAGCCGGATCGCGGCGAGCCGCCGGTCGCGGGCCGGGGCGCCGATCCTGGCGCACTGGCCGGCGAGCGCCAGCACCGGGAGCGTCAGCAGCAGCAGGGTGACCGCGACGCCGGGGCGCAGCCCGGGTTCGCGCAGCAGCGCGCTGGTGTACCCGGCGTTCTCGATGGCGCCGTCGGGCGGCGGCCCGATGGCGAGCACCGTGGCGGCGGCCAGCAGGGCCACCGTGGCGAGCGCGGCGCTGACGGCGGTGAGGACCACGCGCAGCACGTCGGTCCTGGTGCCGGCGAGCGCCAGCCTGGCCAGGAAGGACAGCCGCATCTCGACGCCCAGCGGGCCGCTCCTGGGGCGGGCGGCCGGCGGCGTCACGCCGACGGCGCTCATCGCGCGGCGCCGGTGGACATGCCGAGCCCGCTCGGGTCGACGGCGCCGTCCCGCAGGACCAACTCCTCGTCCGCGTAGGCGGCGACGGTGGCGCTGTGTGTCACCAGCACCACGCTCATGCCCCGCTCCCTGGCCAGGCCGACAACCAGGCCGAGCAGCCGTTCGCCGACCAGGGTGTCGAGGGCGCCGGTCGGCTCGTCGGCGAAGAGCACGCTCGGCTCGGTCACCAACGCGCGGGCGGCGGCGCACCGTTGCTGCTGGCCGCCGGACATCTCGCCCGGCAGGGTGTCGGCCAACTCCTCGACGCCGAGCTGGCCGAGCCAGTCGAGCGCGGTGGCGCGGCTCTCCCGCCGGCCGCCGCCGGCGAGCAGCAGCGGCAGCGCGACGTTCTCGGCGGCCGTCAACTCGGGGACCAGCATGCCGAACTGGAACAGCACCCCGAACTCGCCGCGGCGCAGCCTGGACCGCTCGGCCTCGGACGCCTCGTCGAGCCGCCGGCCGCGGTAGCGCACCTCGCCCGAGTCGGGCGGCAGGATGCCGGCCAGACAGTGCAGCAGGGTCGACTTTCCGCAGCCGCTCGGCCCGGTGACGGCGAGGATCCGGCCCGCTTCGAGGTCGAGGTCGATGCCGCGCAGCGCGGGCGTAGGACCGTAGGACTTCACGACGGCGCGTGCCTGGAGCAGCGTCATCAGCGCACCTCCCGGTGCAGTTCGGCGACCCGGTCCAGCGTGGTGCGCAACCAGCGCAGGTCGGCGTCGAGATGGACGATGGCGAGGTCGGCGGCGATCACGTCGCCGAGGGATGCCCCGGGGGCGGTCTTCAACGCGGTCAGCTCCCGCAACCGGGCGGTGTGGGCGGCTCGTTGGGCCGTCAGATAGCCGCGGGCCCGCTCGTCGCCGTCGGCGATCAGCGCGACGACGACCTTGGCGAGCAGGGCGCTCGACACGTGGGGGGCGGGCGGTTCGACCGTGTCGAGCCAGTCGCCGAGCACGGCGCGGCCGGCGTCGGTGATGTCGAACAGCGTGCGGTCGGGCCCGCCTTCGCGGTCCCGACCGGCCTCGGCCACCAGGCCGTCCCTCTGGAGCCTGCCGAGCGTGCCGTAGACCTGGCCGAACGCCAGTGGTCTGGCCCGGGGCAGACGGGCGTCGTACGCCTTCTTGAGTTCGTAGCCGTGCTGCGGCCCGGTGGTGAGGAGGCCGAGCAGCACGTTGGCCGCCAGTGACATGCCGGCCACTATTCCCTGAGAGAATAGCGGCGTCAAGCTGCCGCCTGAGTGGGGGAGTTGAGGTTCGGGAGCGGTGGTCAGCGCGCGGTGTGGCGGAGTCCCGCGACGAGGAGCGCGACCAGGCGGCGGGCGTCGTAGCGGGGATCGTCGGCCGCGCCGATGCAGAGGTTGCCGACGCCGCGCATGAGCTGCAACGCCTCGACGTCGGACCGGATCTCGCCGGACTCGGCCGCGGCGGCGAGCAGTTGGGCGCAGACGGGCACCAGCCGGTCGAGGAAGTGGGCGTGCAGCGCCGCGAATCCGGCGGCGTCCGACCGCAGCACGTCGGCGAGTCCGTGCTTGGTGACCAGGAAGTCGACGAAGCGGTCGATCCAGCCCTCCAGCGCGGCGAAGGGGGTGGGGGCCGACGCCAGCAGCGCCGGGCCGGCCTCGGCGCACGCCTCGACCTGGTGCCGGTAGACGGCGATGATCAGGTCCGCGCGGGTCGGGAAGTGGCGGTAGATCGTGGCCGTGCCGACGCCGGCCCGGGCCGCGACCTCGCGCACCGGCACCGTCACGCCCGACGTGACGAAGAGCGCGGCGGCCGCTTCCAGTAGCGACTCCTGGTTGCGCCGCGCGTCCGCCCGCTTCGGCCGCCCCTCGCCTTCGCCTTCACCCATGGTGCGCTCCCTCTGGTGCCGTGGTCGTGCTTGCTAACCGGGACGCTGTTCCGTATCGTCAAACGGGACGGTGTTCCGGTTGCTCGGTCACGGCCATCATGGCAGAGCGCCCGGACCCCGGCACCCACCCATGCCAAGGAACGGAGGCACCCCATGCCGCACACGCCCCCGCCCCGCTTCGGGATCATGACCGCGCCCCAGGGGGTCGACTACGGCGACCTCCTGCGGGTCTGGCGCGAGGCGGACGCGATCCCGGAGATCGAGCACGCCTGGCTGTTCGACCACCTGCTGCCGATCGCCGGCGAGCTGGACGGGCCGATCCTCGAAGGCTGGACCCTGCTCTCGGCCCTCGCCGCCCACACCCGGCGGCTGCGGCTCGGCGTGCTGGTGACCAGCAACCGGTTCCGGCCGCCCGCGATGCTGGCCAAGATCGCCACCACCGTCGACATCGTCTCCGGCGGCCGGCTCGACTTCGGCATCGGCGTCGGCTCACGCCCCAGCCACCCGCTGGCCCGCCGCGAGTACGAGGCGCACGGCCTGCCGTTCCACGACACCGCGCACGCCGTGGGCGCACTCGCCGAGGCGTGCACGGTGATCCGGCGGCTGTGGACGGCGGAGGCGCCGTTCGACTTCCACGGCGAACAACTGCGGCTCACCGGCGCGTTCGGCAACCCCAAGCCCGTCCAGCGCCCCCACCCGCCGATCCTGATCGGCGGCCGGTCGGCGGCGACGCTGCGAGTGGTCGCCGAGCACGCCGACCTGTGGAACATCCCGGGCGGCGACATCGACGACGCCGTCCAGCGGGGCCGGCTCCTCGACCGCTACTGCGCCGAGATCGGCCGCGACCCCGCGTCGATCACCCGCTCCCTCCACCTGCCCGTCTCCTACGACCGGCCCGACGCCGTCAGGAAGGCGATCGCCGAGGCGCTGGACGCCGGCTTCCGCCACGTCGTCCTCGGCCTGCCGACCCCCTACCCACCCGGCGTCGCCCGCTGGGTCGCCGACGAACTCGTCGTCCCGTCCGTCCCGTCCGTCCCGTCCGTCCCGTCCGTCCCGTCCGTCCCGTCCGTCCCGTCCGAGAAAGGCCCGAGCGTCGGGGGAGTGGAGTCATGAGCCGACCGGGGCACACCGCCGTGGCGCTGGTCACCGGGGCTGGCCACGGGCTCGGCCTCGAGGTCGCCCGTCAACTCGCCGCGCACGGAACGCAGGTCTACGCCGGCGCGCGAGATCCCGAGAAGGTCGCCGCCGCCGTGCGCGACGCCGACGGGGTCAGGGCCCTCCCGACCGGCCTGGACATCACGGATCAGGCGTCGGTGGCGGCCGCCGTCGAGGCGATCGCCGAGTCGTCGGGCCGGCTGGACATCCTCGTCAACAACGCCGCCGCCCACCCGGGCGAGACGGTGAAGGACACGGTCACCGGCGCCGATCTCGACGCCGCCGCCGACGTGATGCGGGTCAACCTGTTCGGCACCTGGCGCATGACGCAGGCGTTCCTGCCGCTGCTGCGGCGCTCGGCCCATCCGCGCATCGTCAACGTCAGCTCGGGCGCGGGGTCGCACGCGGACGACCGCTACGGCTTCGCCGTGTTCGGCGGCGCGGCCGCGATCCACGGCGTCAGCAAGGCGGCGCTGAACGCCATGACCGCCGTGCTCGCCGCGGAGTTGGCCGACACCCCGATCATCGTGAACGCGGTGTGCCCCGACGTCACCGCCACGGTCCCCGGCGCCGAGCTTCGCGGCGCGCGGCCGGTCGAGGACAGCGCCCCCGGCGTCGTCTGGGCCGCGACGCTGCCCGACGACGGACCGCGCGGCGGCCTCTTCCGCGACGGCCGCCCGCTCGGCTGGTAGCCGCGTCAGGCCGCGGTGAGGCCCGTCGTCCGCAGGGTGACGTTGAGCCGTCCGGCGCGCAGGCCGGTGGCCGGGTCCGCGGTGCCGGGGTGGACCTTGGTGACGCCGTGGTAGGCGAGGCGCGAGGGGCCGCCGAAGACGAACAGGTCGCCGGAGGCCAACTCGACGTCCGTGTAGGGGCGGTTGCGGTTCTCCACGTTGCCGAACCGGAAGACGCAGGTGTCGCCGACGGAGAGCGAGACGACCGGGGCGAGCGAGCGCTCGTCCTTGTCCTGGTGCATCCCCATCCGCGCCGCGTCGTCGTAGAAGTTGACCAGCGCGGCGTCCGGCGCGTAGGCGGCGCCGGCGGCCGGGTCCCGGTAGGCGTCGGCTATCGCCTCGCGGCCCAACTCCCGTAGCCAGTCGGGGAACTCGACCACCTGCGCGCCGTTCACGTCGTCGGCGGTGCGGGTGTAGCGGTAGGGCTGCCAGTGCCAGCCCACGCACACCGTGCGCACCGACATCACCCCGCCGAGCGGCAGCCGTGTGTGCCGCATCGGGACGGGGCCGGTCGCCCAGGCGCGGCAGGCCGCGACCAGCTCCCGCTGCCGCTCCGTGTCGAGCCAGCCTGGCAGGTGCACGGCGCCCGGCGCGATCTCCGTGCCGAACAGGGCGGTCACGGCCGGGCCGCCGGCCCCGTCGACTCGCGGACCACCAGCTCGGGCGGGCGCAGCGGCGGCGGCTCGGCGACGGCCCGGTCGGGGTCGAGCAGCCGGAACATCGCGGCCACCGCCGCCCGGCCGAGCCGGACGAGGTCCTGGCCGATGGTGGTGAGCCGCGGATAGACCAGCTCGCCGAGCGGCAGGTCGTCGTAGCCGATCACCGAGAGGTCCCGCGGCACCTCGACGCCCAGCCGGCGGGCCGCGTTCATCGCCGCCACCGCCATCGTGTCGTTGGCGAACAGCACGGCCGTGGGTCGCTCCTCGACCGGCGGCGCCAGCAACTCCTCGGTGGCCGCCACCGCGCCCTGGGCGGTGAACTCGGAGATGAGCACCCGGCCGGGGCGCAGGCCGAACTCGGCGAGGGCCGACTCGAAGACCCGCCGCCGGAAGACGGTGTGCACCCGGTCCTCGGGCCCCGAGACGTAGGCGACCCTGCGGTGCCCCAGCTCCGCGAGGTGCCGCACCGCGGCCCGCACCCCCGCCTCCTGCTCGGTGGCCTGCACCGAGACCACCGGATCGGACTGCCAGGGCACACCCACCAGCACGGCCGGCAACCGGAGTTGGCGCAGCAGCTCGAACCGGGGGTCGCCGATCCGCGACTCGGTCAGGATGACGCCGTCCACCCGCCGCTCCTCGGCCAGCCGCCGGTAGGCGCGCTCCTCGGCGCCCGGCTCCTCGCCGACGATGTGCAGCAGCAGCCCGTGGTCGACCGGGGCCAACTCCCGCTCGATGCCGGAGATCAGCACCGTGAAGTGCGGGTCGGTCGCCAGCACGTCGGAGGCCCGGCCGGCCACCATGCCGATGGCGCGGGTGCGGGCGCCGCGCAGCGCCACCGCCGTCACCGAGGGGGACCAGCGCAGCTTGTCGGCCGCGTCGAGCACCCGCTGCCTGGTCGGCGCCGAGATCCCGGAGCGGCCGTTGACCACCTTGGAGACGGCCGAGACGGAGACCCCCGCGAGCGCGGCCACGTCGGCGATCGTCGGCTTGGCGGCGGGCCCGCGCCTCGCGCTCCGCTTGACGTTCCGGTCTGTCACCCGTTCGTCACCCGCTATCCCCCGTTCGTCACCGCTATCCCGGTCCACCCGGTCTGCCGGCCGTGGCGTGAAGTGCACCACCGTAGCAGCGGCCTCGACAGCGGATTAGTAAAACGATATACCTGGCGGGATGTCTCACAGGGAAGGGAACGGGAACGATCGATGAGGCGTAACGCGACGAAGCTCCGGGACGACGGCACCAACGGCGGCGAGGCCGTCGTCTGGGTCGGGGTCAACTACTGGTCCCGCACCGGCGGCCCCCTGATGTGGCGGAACTACCAGCCCGACGTCATCGACGAGGAACTCCGCACCATGCGGGAGCACGGCATCACGCTCACCCGTTCCTTCCTCTACTGGCCCGACTTCATGCCGGCCGAGAACACCCTGGACGACGAACTCCTCGCCCACTTCGACGACTTCCTCGACCGCCACCAGGCGCTCGGCATGACCACCATCCCCACCTTCATCGTCGGCCACATGTCAGGACAGAACTGGGACCCGGCCTGGCGCGCCGGCCGCGACATCTTCTCCGACGCCTCCTTCGTCGCCCAGCAGGAGTGGTACGTCGCCACCCTCGGCGCCCGCTGGAAGGACCACCCGGCCGTCGCCGGCTGGCTGCTCACCAACGAGATCCCGATCTACGCCCACTGGCAGTCCCGCGGCATCGGCACCGTCGACCACGCCGCCGTCACCGCCTGGGCCCGCACCCTGATCGACGCGCTGCGCGCCGCCGGCGCCACCCAGCCCGTCTCGGTCGGCGACGGCGCCTGGGGCGTCGAGGTCACAGGGGCCGACAACGGCTTCCGGGTCCGCGACCTGGCCGGACTCATCGACTTCCACGGCCCGCACGTCTACCGGATGGAGACCGACGCCGTCCGCCAGCACCTGGGCGCCGCCTTCATCTGCGAGCTGCTGGACATCGAAGGACTGCCCGTCGTCATGGAGGAGTTCGGCCTGACCTCCGACTACGTCTCGGAGGAGAACGCCGCGCACTACTACCGGCAGGTGCTGCACAACACCCTGCTGGCCGGCGCCACCGGCTGGATCCCGTGGAACAACACGGACTACGACGACCTGTACCAGCAGGAGCCCTACAGCCACCACCCGTTCGAGATGCACTTCGGCCTCACCGACCACCTCGGCCGGCCCAAGGAGCAGCTGCGCGAGGTCAAGCGCTTCACCGACGTCCTGAAGCGGGTCGACATCGGCCGGCTGCACCGCCCCGACACCGCCGTCGCGCTTGTCGTCTCCTCCTTCCTGGAGAAGCTGTACCCCTTCACCCAACCCGAGGACGCCACCAGCGTCTTCGCCCACACCCGGCAGGCGTACGTCGCCGCCCGCGAGGCCGACCTGCCGGTCGGCGTGGTCCGCGAGGCCGACGGCCTGCCTGACGACTGCGCGCTCTACCTGCTGCCGTCCGCCAAGCAGCTCACCGCCCCCGGCTGGCGGGCGCTCACCGACCGCGCGGCGGCCGGCGCGACCGTCTACGCCTCCTACTTCGTCGGCGAGCACCTCAACCAGCGCGGACCCTGGTGGCCGAAGCTCGACGAGACCTTCGGGGTGCGGAAGGCGCTGCGCTACGGCCTGACCGACCCCATCGAGGACGACGAGCTGCGGATGGTGTTCCGGCGCGACTTCGGCTCGATCCGGGCCGGCGAGGAACTGGTGTTCGCGGTCGCCGGCACCGAGAACTCCCGCACCTACCTGCCGGTCGAGCCGGACGGCGCCGACGTGATCGCCGTCGACTCCCACGGCCGGCCGGCCCTGCTCACCCGCCGCGTCGGCGAGGGACAACTGGTCCTGTGCACCTACCCGATCGAGCACATGGCCGCCGTCACCCCGCGCGTCAACCCCGAACCGACCTGGCGGCTCTACGCGGCGCTGGCCGCCGAGGCGGGCGTCGCCCCCGAGGTCACCGTGGCCGACCCGCGGGTGCTGGTCGGCACGATGGCGCACGAGGACGGCCGGACCTTCGCCTGGTTCGTCAGCCAGCACGACGAGCCGCTGACCGCCACCCCCAGCTTGGTGGGTGCCGGCCACCTCCTCGACCTCGACGGTGCGAAGCTGGCCACCGTGGACCTGCCCCCGTTCGGCGTCGTCGTCGCCGAACTCGCACGCTGAGGAGTCTTCTTCCCATGAAGATCACCGCCGTCGAGACCATCGTCACCAGCCCGGGACGCAACTTCGTCACCCTGCGCATCACCACCGAGGACGGCGTCACCGGTCTTGGCGACGCCACCCTCAACGGCCGCGAGCTGTCCGTGGACTCCTACCTGCGCGACCACGTCATCCCGCTGCTGATCGGCCGGGACGCCGGCCGGATCGAGGACACCTGGCAGTACCTCTACCGGGGCGCCTACTGGCGCCGCGGCCCCGTCACGATGGCCGCCATCGCCGCCGTCGACATGGCGCTGTGGGACATCAAGGCCAAGGCCGCCGGCATGCCGCTCTACCAGCTGCTCGGTGGCGCCTCCCGCACCGGAGCCCTGGCCTACGGCCACGCCTCCGGCCGCGACATACCCGAGCTCTTCGACTCCATCCGCGCCCACCTCGACGCCGGCTACCGCGCGATCCGGATCCAGACCGGCATCCCAGGCCTCGACTCCGTCTACGGCGTGGCCGCCTCGGCCGCCGGCGACGGCGAACGCTACGACTACGAGCCGGCCCGCCCGACCGCCGTGCCGGTCGAGGAGACCTGGGACACCCGCGCCTACCTGCGACACATCCCGACCGTCTTCGAGGCGGTGCGCTCGGAGTTCGGCCCGGAACTCCCCCTCCTCCACGACGGCCACCACCGGATGACCCCGATCCAGGCCGCCAAGCTGGGCAAGGCCCTCGAGCCCTACGACCTGTTCTGGCTGGAGGACGCCACCCCCGGCGAGGACCAGACCGCGCTACGGCTGATCCGCCAGCACACCACCACCCCCCTGGCGATCGGCGAGGTCTTCAACCACGTCCACGACTACACCACCCTGCTCTCCGAACGACTCATCGACTACGTGCGCTCCGCCGTGACCCACACCGGCGGCGTGACCGCGATGAAGAAGCTGCTCGACCTGGCCGCCGTCTACGGCATCAAGTCCGGCATGCACGGCCCCACCGACATCTCCCCGGTCGGCCAGGCCGCCGCCCTCCACCTGGACCTGGCCATCCACAACTTCGGCATCCAGGAGTACATGCGGCACTCCACCGACACGCTGGAGGTCTTCCGCACCAGCTACCGGTTCGAGAACGGCCTCCTCCACCCGTCCGACACCCCCGGTCTCGGCGTCACCCTCGACGACGCGGCCGCGGCCAGCTTCCCCTACCAGCAGGCGTACCTGCCGGTGAACCGGCTGACGGACGGCACCGTCCACGACTGGTAGGTGATCACAGTTCCTGGCCGCGTGGCTGGGCGAGCAACTCCCGCCCCCGCTCGGGGGTGATCAGCTCGCCCAGCACCGGCTCGGCCAGCAGCACCACGGGCGCCACGTGGTGCTCGCTCACCGGCCGCCACCGCGCCATCGCGTCCCGCAGCTCGGGCCAGAGCGCGTCGCCGAGCCGCCGCCGCGCCGCCGGATCCGGCTCCGCCGCCAACCGGTCCGCGACGCCCCGCGCCACGGCGTCGAACTCCGCGTTCCCCAGGGGTATTCGGAACCCGGGCTCGCGCCGCCGCGCCTCGAAATCGCCGACGGCATCGGCCGCCACGCCCCTGAGCATCGACAGGTAGTCGATCACGCCCTGTTCCCGGCGGGCGAACAGGAGCGGCAACAACTCCCGCACGAAGAACGGATCCCGCTCCACCAACTCCGCGTTGCCGCCGAACGCCACGACGTGCCGCAAGGGGATGCTCCGCCAGTCGCCGAGGAAGACGAGAAGCTGCCAGCGCAGCAGCTCGGCCCGCCACCGGCCGAAGCGGACCGGCCGCGCCAGCTCCGCCAACGCCCCCTCGGGATCGCCGGCCAGCGCCGCCGACCTGCCCCGCTCGACCCCCTCGTCACACCGGTCTCGCCCCTCGTCGTCCGGCTGCCCGAGCCGGTGGAACGAGGTGTACGCGCCGTACATCAGGTCGTGGAACGAACCACGCGGCTCAGGACCCTCCCCGGACCACGACGACAGCCAGTACGCCTGCCACTCGCCGCGCTCGTCCACCTCCTCGGGATCGAGCAGCATGAGCGCCGAGTCCCCGTCGAGCGAGAGCCGCAGCGTGCGCCGCAGCAACGCACCGTCGCCGAACTCGTCCGCGCCGTCCTCGTCGTCCTCGCCCGAGTACGCCTCGATCCAGTGGTCGTCCCCGGTGTCCCGCAACCAAGCCAACTCCCCGGCCCCCGCGAGCCGGTAGATGAAGGGGCCCGCGTCCCGCCAGCCGTCGGTGACCAGTAGGAACTCCCGCAGCGACGGCGGCAGCCGCCGCCCGAGCCGCGCCTCGGCCGCCGCCACGGCCTCCTCCGACGCCGGCCCGAACCCGAGCCATTCGCCGGACTCACCGGCCTCCACCAGGCCCCACTCCCGACTCCACCGCTCCAGAAACGGCCGCCACCCCGCCCTGTCCATCGCCGCGCCCTCCCTGACTGCCCGCTGTTGCGTGCACCACCAAGCACAGCACACGGGTCTGACAACTGGCAGGCTGGCCGGCGAGATTCGAAAGCGGCAGTGGAAGACATCCTCCACAGCCGAAGGCCCCTCCAACACGTGATGTGTCGGAGGGGTGATGAGGCGGCGAGCCGGCGCGGGTTCACCGCAAGCCGGCTTGCGCCCATCTGAGCTGGGCCGAGCAGTCCTCCGAATCGGTGCGCTCCACGTTCAAGAGCAGGTTCTGGGTTCCCGCTGGAAGGGGCTCGGTGAGCCCCCGTGGATGGCCGCTGGTCAAGCTGCCGAAAGCGACCTGCTGAGAGCCAGCCAGGAGAGACCACCGCACTTTGACGCCCTTGCAAGCGTTCTCCAGCAGCAGTTCACCCTGCAAGGCGTTAAATGCTTCGCCCTCCTCCAAGATGAGCATGGCATTCACCGACTCGTCGGAGGGCAGCACCCACCACCAGTCGTTCCCCGGGCACCGTGGGTAGTTCTCAAGGCATTTCCAGTCAGTGCGGTCAAGTCCTGGCTCGTCTCCAGATGCGTAATCCAGTCCGGGAGTGCCGTCAATGGAGCGACTGACAGCCACCAGCACCACGGCCCCCACGAAGACAGCCAGGAGTGCGATGGCCTGGAGCCATCCGATCCACCACCTGCCGCAGACGCACCTCTCCCTCTCTGAGGAAGCTGCCGCAGTTGACGACCGGCCTTGCCGCCGGCGCCCTGGCCATTGTGGCTTCAGCACTCTTCTCGAGTGCTCGACGAGGAGAGCCAGCAGACAGCCCCCCCCACCTGCCATCGTAACCGGCGAACTTGTCAGGAGGCCGAAGGCGATGCAACCCAGCACGAGGATCCAGCCGAAGAGGAGGGCGGACAAGTGGTCGTGAAGCTTGCACAGCGCCCGGGCGCGATGGGCCGAGATCGTCCCCACACGCACTCCCAGACGCGCGGCGATCTCTGAACGGGGAAGCCCCTGTTCCACGGTTTCCTCGACCACGGTGCGCTGCAATGAGGTCAGCCGAAGTTTGCCAGCGGCGATCGCGATCTCCAGCTCGCGCTCCAACAGCCGGCGCTCGACTGGGGAGTTCCACTCCTCCTCACGCGCGTGCGGCTCTTCATGAAGGAGTGCGTCATCCGGGGCCGAAAGCGACGAAGTGAAACGGCGGCCTTCGAGGGCGGCCCGGACAATCGTTCGCCGAGCCACAGTGTAGGCGTACCTGTCGGCCCATGTAATGGGCGTGGTAGCGGTATGCAGTGCCAACCAGACAGCTTGCACCACGTCATCGGCGTCAAGTCGCCCTGAAGGAACGCCCGAAGAGTCCAACAGCCTCTGCACGAACCCGAAGAGGTCCTTCTCCCAGAAGTCGTCCCCCAGGTCGGACACCGTGACCCCGCTCGACTTGTCGCAGCCGCCGCTTGCAGCGTTACTGGTCAACCTCGTTACCTTTCACCCGAGCTGGCTCAGCGCCTTGCAAGAGGATGAACCACGTCGCCCCGTCCCTGCTGTGCTCTCCCAGCACAGCCCCTTCTGGCAGCGTGGCTGCCACGCGGGCGCGCTCACGCAGCGTCCAAATCTCGGCTGCGGCGGCGCCAAGACGGGTTATCACGGACGCGCCTACGCCCAGAAGCAGGAGGGAATACGGGTCGATCACCACATCGCCTCGCGATCGGTAGGGCCGCTTCCGAATGAGGCGGCACTTGATCAGTACGGGCTTGATGGTGCCGATTCCGTTACACGTCCTCAGAAGTTTTTCCTTGCCAGGCTCTCCGGCCGCCTCGGCAGGCGCGTTGACCTCCTGGCTCGATGCGCCACTCTCGCTCACCAACTCACCCTGGGCCGACTGTCGAACATACAGGCGGCTCCTCCGTGATCCCGTACTCCGATCGACTATGAGCGCACGAGATCAGGCCTCAACCTTTGCGATGAGTGCGTCGCATCAACGGGACAAGCGGGAGGCGTTCACGACGCTGTAACGATTCTGGGTGACCTCCCCCCATGGTTCAGGGGCGGATGCCGGCACGTGCTGCTGGTAGTCGCAGTTCGCGCCGTTCCTGGTGAGGCACCATAGTCCGGTTGGAGTGGAGGATGAGACGTCAGTAGCTGCTGGATCCGAGTAACGCATTGAGCCCCGACGTACTGAGATGCCGACCGACCGGCTACCGAACGCGACCGGCCCATGCGCCGTCCAGATGCTTCACGATCGACAGCGGCGCCGTTGCTGGTGACCCGGCCCCCGGCCGTAGGTCACGCGTGGGCCTCCGACAATCGTTAGAGGTGGGTGACGCGGAGGACGGTGATGGTGATGATGTGGTCGGAGATGAGGTACATGATCTGCCCGCCGGAGCCGAAGTCGCGCCACCAGATGCCGTCGCGGCCCTTGTGGGCGAGGTCGTAGGGGGCACGGCGCAGCTCCGTCACCGTGCTGTCGAAGGCGGCTCGTGCCGTGCGCGGCAGCGCGTCCCGCTGCCGCTTCGCCACGTCGACGTAGCGAATGTCGTAGATCACTTCCTATGGCTGCCCGTCGTCCCGGGCCAACATGCTGAGGTCGCCGGACTCGATCCGGCGGGCCAGCTCCTGGTCCTGGGCGACGTGCTCGGGGTTGGCGTTCCGGCACGCCGTGGTCCACCAGTCGTGGACGACCAGCAGCAGGTGCCGGTGGTCGAAGCCGCGCTCCGCCCGGTCGGCGGCCCCCTCGAAGTCCAGCGCGAACCGCGCCCGGTCGTCGCGCGCGAGCGCGGCGTAGACGGCGGGCCCGGTGCGGTCGACCCACCGGGTCGGCTCCTGCCGGGGGCGCCGCGGTCGACGCGTGATGGCGGCGTCCCGCTGCGACCGGTGCCGGTCGGCGTCGACCACGTCCTGGTCGCCGCCCGTCACCTCCCACCAGGTGCGGACGACCTCGGCCAGCGGCTCCACCTCGTAGGTGATCCGCACCCCGCGCAACGCGAACGCGAACTCGTCCTCGAACTCCTTGCGCTGCCCGAGCCCGAGCGCCTCACGCACCCGCCCCCCGTCGAGCCCGCCGCCCCGGCTGATTCCGTCACTCACCCGAGGCAGGATGTCACGAAAGCCGGTCGGGACGTACGCTTCGCGCCCGGTCCGCGTCAGGGCGGCGGTCCTGCCGTACGCCAACGGGTCGCCGACGGGCCGGTGTCATGACGGCGGCGTGGCCGAGGAGTCGTTGGTGGTGCGTGGGCGTCGGCTGTGGGAGGGGCTCGCCGGGGTGGATGGCGCGTCGTTTCCGGCGGACGGCGGTGTCAGGGGCGTCGTCTCGCCAGGGTCGGGGTTCTGCCCGGCCGGCTGGGTCGGCTCGGCGTACACCTCCCGCACCTGCGCCGAGTGCGGGCACATCGACAAGGCGAACCGGGTCTCCCAGGCCCGGTTCGCGTGCCGGAACCGCGGCGTCGTTGCGCACGCGGACCGGAACGGCTCCCGCGACATCCGCGCCCGTGCGCGGGAGTTGTGGCGACGCGGGGCGCCGTCAACCGCCCCAGACCCATGCCCCGAACCCGGGCAAGGGACAGGACGCGAACGCGGCACCACAGCCAGTGGCGCCCGTTACGCAAGCCCAGGACTTCTAATCCCGGGCCGTTGACCTCCAGCGCCAGCCGCTGGTAGCGCGGATACTCGACGAGTGTCGCCCGCTCGTCGCCCAGCGTGGGGCCACCTTCGCGGGAGTCGTCCTCGGGCGGGAGGAACAGGTCCGCGCGCTTCTGTGCCGTGGTCATGCGTACGGGATCGACGCTGGAGGCGGGGATGGCCAGGCGTTATCCCGCGGGTGCGGGAGCGCGACCGTCCCGGGGCCCGAAGACGGCCAGGGCCTCCGCGTCGGTGGCCCGGGCGCGCAGGTGGTAGTCGGCCCACTCGGCGATCCCGGGGAAGGCGGACTCCCGGCCGAGGCGGGCGACGGCCGCGTCGATGTCGAAGGCCGTGGTGCGCAGTTCGACGCCAGGACCCAGCAGGGCCCAGTGCGCGCCGGCCCGGCCGTACGGCATGCCGACGCTGCCCGGGTTGACCACCAACCGGCCGTGGGCCAGCCGGACGAACGGCATGTGGGTGTGGCCGCAGACCACGGTGCGGACGTCCGCGTCCAACCCGTCGAAGACCTCCCGCCAGCGGTCGAGCCGGGAGTCGACCAGGACGACCTCCTCGTCGTCGCGCGGCGTGGCGTGGCAGAACAGCGTCCGCCCCAGGCCGGGGACGTCCAGCGTGCGAGACGTCGGCAGCGCGGCGAGCCGGGCCACCTGGTCCGCGCGGAGCCGGTCGGCGGCCCAGGAGGTGATCGGGTAGGGGGCCGGGCCGCCCCGACCCGACCGCTGCTCGACGAGCTCGCGGTCGGCGTTGCCGCCGATCCACACGACGCGCTCGCCGAGGTCGGCCAACAGGTCGAGCACCTCGGCGGGTTGCGGCCCGCAGGCGATGTCGCCGGTGAGCACGATCCGGTCGGCGGCGCTCACCTCGGGTTCGGCGAGCACCGCCTCCAGGGCCGGCAGGACTCCGTGGATGTCGGACAGGACGGCTACGCGGGTCGGCATGCGCCCACTCTGGGCGACGACCGGCCCGCGCGGCCAGCCTTCTTAGCCGGCAGCGAAGCCGGACGCGTCAGACGCCGAACGGCGCCGCGTAGCGGACGGTGCCGGACGGCATGGGGGCACCTCCCAGCGAAGCTGGGGGAGGGCGGGCGGCGTCGAGGGCGAGGGCCATCAGGGCCTCGTCCGGGACGTCGAAGGTCACGCCGATGCCGTGCGCCGAGGCGCGGGTGAAGCCGAAGCGCGGGTAGTACGCCGAGTGTCCGAGGACGACGACGTACCGCTCACCGCGCTCCCGCGCCGCCGCCAGCGCGGCCACGACGGCCGCCGAGCCGGCGCCCGTCCGCTGCCGGTCGGGCCGCACCGCGACCGGGCCGAGGCAGAGGGCCGGGGTGTCGCCGACGTGGCAGCGGGTCAGCAGCGCGTGGCCGACGAGGCGGCCGTCCGGCTCGGTGGCGACGAGCGAGAGGCCGTCGAGCCAGGCGGTGTCGTCAGCGCGCAGCGCCTCGACGAGGTCCGCTTCGAGTGCGGTCGGGAAGGCCGCGAGATCGATCTCGCGGATGGCGGGAACGTCGGCGCCGGTCTCGGCGCGCGTGATCCACGTGTCGTTCATGATGGATGAGGATCCGTTTCGGAGTGAGGTTGGTCGGGCTGGTCGAGGTCAGGCCACGACCCGGGACATGAGGGAGACCCGGGCGCTGCACGCGGTGGCCCTGAGCGCGGTCATCAACCTCACCTCCCTCGTTACTCACTCCTGAACGAACACGAACGGGGGCAGCGTACACCGCCCCGCCGGCTACCGCCCCCCGACTACCGCCCCTGGCTACTGCCCCGGCGGCGGCTTCAGCTCGCTCGGCTGGACGATGACGAAGCCCTCGCCCTGGAGCGCCAGTTGCATCGCCTCGCCCGAGCCACCGCGGAGCATCGAGCCCATGCTCTGGCTGCGGTTGATCGACGTCTGAAGGTTGGCCGACCAGCCGACCACCGCGTCGGTGTCCACATAGACCGGCGCCTGGCCCGTCACCGGGATGATGATCGGCTCGCCGTCCGAGATCAGGCCGATCCGGCCCTGGCCGGTGAACAGGCAGTTGAAGAGGCCGCCGCCGGTCATTCCGGCGCCGCCGACCATCTTGATCTCGTAGGAGAGCGTCGGGTCGAAGGCCAGCACGTTGCGGCCGTTGATCGACAGTGCCTCGCCCGGCTGGTCGAGATCCATCACGAAGCAGTTCTGCGAGTTGTGCGCGAGCCACACCTCGCCCTGGCCGCGCACGGCCATCAGCGGCAGGCCCTCGCCGGTGACCGCGCGCCGCAGGAAGTTCCCGACGCCCTGCGACTTCACCTCGAACTGCAGGTTGCCGCGGAACGCCACCATCGATCCCTGACGGGCGTGGCACTCGCCGTTCACCACGTACTTGATCGCCTTGGCGTGCTGCAGGGTCATGCCCGGCGCGGTGGGCGGCTGGGCCTGGTATTCGGGTTTGAAAAGATCGCTACGCACGCCACCCAGCATAGACTTTCGGTCATTCCCGGGTGAAGACTCGCGCTTTTCGTCGCGTTCCGTAGTTGAGCGGACGGGAATGCGGACCTGCTGGAATTCACGGGAATTCGGCAGGCGCCGGCCGAGGCGGCCCGGGGAAGACGAAGCCCTCCTCCGCCGCTCGCCGGGTTGTGAGCACGACGTGGCGCGGCGGAGGAGGGACGTTCCGGCGGGGGTGGCGAGGCGTCGCCCGGGCGTGGGGCCCGGTCGACGGTGGGGGGCGTTCCCGCCAGCCGCCGGAGTTGTGGGGGTTTGGAGACGGTGGGGATCAGCAGCCGTTGAGGATGCTGGTGAGCGCGCTCTTCTCAGCCGAGTCCACGGACAGGCCGTAGTAGTACTTCACCTGTACCCACGCACGGGCGTAGACACAGCGGTAGCTGCTGAGCGGCGGCATCCATTCGGCCGGGTCCCGGTCGCCCTTGGACTGGTTGACATTGTCCGTGACGGCGATGAGCTGCGGGCGGGTCAGGTCGTTGGCGAACGCCTGGCGGCGGGCCGTGGTCCAGGAGCTGGCGCCGGAGTCCCAGGCCTCGGCGAGCGGGACGACGTGGTCGATGTCCACGTCGGATGCGGCGGTCCAGGTGGCGCCGTCGTAGACGGAGTACCAGCGGCCGCTGGTGGCGGCACAGCTGGAGTCGGTCACCACGTTGGTGCCGTCGCGCTGGAGGACGACCTCGCGGGTGTTGCAGGAGCCGCTCTGGGTGATCCAGTGCGGGAACAGGTCGCGGTTGTAGCCGGTGCGGTTCTCGGTGGCGACCGTGAGGGAGGCCAGGTAGGACCGGGCGGTGGCCGCGCTGACCGGGGTGGGCAGCGCCGCCTGGGCGGTCGGCCCCGAGAAGAGGGTGGCTATGGATATCAGGCCGGTGAGGGCGGCTATGAATCCCAGGTATCGACGCGCGTAGAACTTGCCCGTGAAGATCGAGCTGCGCAACTGGAGCACGCGAACTCCCTGTGGGGTGGGGGTGGTTGCGGCTCGGCCGAGCCGCGTGGGGGTGCGTGGGACATGCTTTCGGTCGAACGTTTCTGCGTGGCGTGATTCAGGTAACAGCTTGGCAAAGACGTGCACACGTCACGAACCGTCAGATCTCCGCCGTGGGTGGGCGCTCGGCGATACTGGGGCGTATGAGCAGAACCAGGGAACACGGCTACCAGGTCACGGTCCGCTGGACGGGCAACACGGGCGAGGGCACCGCCGGCTACCGGTCGTACTCGCGGGACACCGAGGTCACGGCCGCCGGCAAGCCGACGATGATCGTGGCCAGCGCCGACAAGACCTTCGTGGGGGACCCGGAGCGGTGGAACCCGGAGGAGATGCTGGTCGTCTCGCTCTCCCAGTGCCACATGCTGAGCTACCTCGCGCTCTGCGCGCTCAAGGGCGTGGTCGTGACGTCCTACGAGGACGCGGCGCGCGGCACCATGGCGGAGTCGGCCGGCTCGGGCCACTTCACCGAGGTGGTGCTCACCCCGGTGGTGACGGTGGCCGAGGAGAGCATGCTGGCCGCCGCCACCGAGCTCCACGAGGACGCGCACCGGGCCTGTTTCATCGCCAACTCGGTCAACTTCCCGGTCAGCCACCGGCCGGCCATCCGGGTAGCCAGCTGACGGGTGGCGCCCTGACGGGCGGCCGGCGTCACCCCGTGAACAGCTGGGCCGCCTTGCGGACGAGTTCGACCAGGCCGTAGGTCAGGGGGAGGCCGACCCAGAGCCAGGTGAGGGCGAGGAGGGCGCGGGTGTTCACCTGGTGGCTCCCTTGGGCTCGGGTGACGGGACGACTTCCGGTGCCGGCTCGTGGTGTCGCGCGGCCACCGGGCGGACGAGCTCGTTGGCCACGAAGCCGGTCACCAGCAGCCCGATCATGACGA
Organism: Streptomyces mayteni; assembly: GCF_054783955.1. Lineage (NCBI taxonomy): Bacteria > Bacillati > Actinomycetota > Actinomycetes > Kitasatosporales > Streptomycetaceae > Streptomyces > Streptomyces mayteni. Next base: position 20,789 of record NZ_BAAGPR010000086.1, read on the forward strand.
AGAACGAGACGGTGTAGAGGTCGGGTCCTGTGTGGCCGGCCGACTCCTGGCTGTCGGCGATCGCGTTGACGATCAGCGGGCCGAGGACGCCGGCCACCGACCAGGCGGTGAGCAGCCGGCCGTGGATCGCGCCGACCTGGTAGGTGCCGAACAGGTCGCGCAGATAGGCCGGGATGGTCGCGAAGCCGCCGCCGTAGAAGGAGAGCAGCAGCAGGGTGGCCACCAGGAACAGCGGCTTCGAGGCGTTGCCGGCCAGCGCCAGGGTGAGATAGAGGAGCGCGCCGACGCCCAGGTAGAGCCGGTAGATGTTCTTGCGGCCCACCAGGTCGGAGGTGGAGGACCAGACGATCCGCCCCGACATGTTGCAGAGCGAGAGCAGCGCGACGAAGCCGGCGGCCGCGGCGGCCGAGACGGGGGCGTCGGTCCCGGCGAAGAAGTCCTGGATCATCGGCGCGGCCTTCTCCAGGATGCCGATGCCGGCCGTGACGTTGCAGCACAGCACCACCCACAGGCACCAGAACTGCGGAGTGCGGATCGCCGTGCGGGCCGAGACGCGGATCGCGGCGGTGCCGGCGCTGACCCTGGCCATCGCGGCCGCGGCAGGCGACGGATCGGCCGGCACCCTGACCAGCCAGACCCCGAGCGACATGAACACGGCGTAGACGACGCCGTGCACCGCGAAGGCGGTGGCGATGCCGCCGGTGTCGGTGCCGAAGGTGTCCAGCATCTCGCTCGACCAGGGCGAGGCGATCAGCGCGCCGCCGCCGAAGCCCATGATCGCGATGCCGGTGGCCATGCCAGGCCGGTCGGGGAACCACTTGATCAGCGTCGACACCGGCGAGATGTAGCCGATGCCGAGCCCGATGCCGCCGACGAAGCCGTAGCCGAGCACCACCAGCCAGAACTGCTCGGTCAGCACGCCGAGGCCCGAGATCAGGAACCCGGAGGAGAAACAGACGGCGGAGACGAACATCGCCCACCGCGGCCCGTTGCGCTCCACCAGGGTGCCGCCGAAGGCGGCCGACAGGCCGAGCATCACGATGCCGAGCTGGAACGGCAGCGCGCTCTGCGTGCCGCTCAGACCCAGCGCCTCCTCGAGCGGCGGCTTGAAGACGCTCCACGCGTAGGCCTGCCCGATGGCCAGGTGCACGGAGAGCGCGGCGGGCGGCACCAGCCAGCGGTTCCAGCCGGGCGGAGCGGTGATCCGCGAGCGGTCCAGCCAGCCTCCGGCCATGGGATGCACCTCCGGGTGCGTGGGGGGTGGGTGCGCACCGAACGTAGTTGAAGCTTCGATCAGGGACGCCGAACGGTGTGGTGAAGATTCTCTGGAGATCGTGCCGTCCCCTGCGGGTCGCCTGCGGCGGGCTGGCGGGACGGGCCGGGTCGCGGTGTTGCCCACCCGCCTGCGGCAGCCGCCCCGTAGGGGCGCGGGACGTGTCGTCGGGCGGCTCCGCCGCGTGGGCGCGATCAGCCACGGCGGTGCGTGGGACGCGTGGCGGCCTGTGGTGGGTGTGCCCCGCAGGGGCGCGGGGCGTGTCGTCGGGCGGCTGCGCCGCGTGGGCGCGATCAGCCACGGCGGCGCGCGGGATGGGCGGCGGGCTGTGCCTGGCGCGCACCGAAGCGGCGCGGGAACGTACCCTTGGGAGCTGCCCGGCGAGGTCGCCGGGCGAACCCGGCCGGAGGATCCGTGTCGGGACCTTCGTGGTGCCCGCGCGCCCGAGCGCGCGGCGCGCGCCGGCGGCACGAGGGTGGTCAAGCCAAGCTGCACAAGCCGAGCCGCTCACGCCGAGCGGCTTCGTCGCGGACGGAAGCGTGCCCTGATGTCTCTCACCGGTCTGCTCGACGCCGTACGTCACGATCCCGCCCTGGCGGAGGCCGTCTCGGCCGCCGCCGAGGGCCGGCGTCGCCATGTCGACCTGGTCGGCCCGCCCGCGGCGCGGCCGTTCGCCGTCGCCGCGCTCGCCGGCGCCCGGCGCCCCGTGCTCGCCGTGACCGCGACCGGCCGGGAGGCCGAGGGCCTGGCCGCCGCGCTCCGGTCGCCGCTGCCCGCCGCCGACGCCGTCGTCGAGTTCCCGGCCTGGGAGACCCTGCCGCACGAGCGGCTCTCGCCGCGCGCCGACACCGTCGGCCGGCGGCTCGCCGTGCTGCGCCGGCTGGCCCACCCGCGCGATGACGACCCGGGCACCGGGCCGGTCTCCGTGGTCGTGGCGCCCATCAGGGCGGTGCTGCAACCGCAGGTCAAGGGGCTCGGCGACCTGGAGCCCGTCAGCCTGCGGCCGGGCCAGACCGCCGACCTCGGCCTGATCACCGAAGCCCTGGCGGCCGCCGCCTACTCCCGGGTCGAACTGGTCGAGAAGCGCGGCGAGTTCGCCGTCCGCGGCGGCATCCTCGACGTGTTCCCGCCCACCGAGGAACACCCGCTGCGGGTGGAGTTCTGGGGCGACGACGTCGAGGAGATCCGCTACTTCAAGGTCGCCGACCAGCGGTCCCTGGAGGTCGCCGAGCACGGCCTGTGGGCGCCGCCCTGCCGCGAGCTGCTGCTCACCGAGGACGTGCGGGCCCGCGCCGCCGCGCTGGCGACCGACCACCCCGAGCTCGACGAGCTGCTCGGCAAGATCGCCGAGGGCATCGCCGTCGACGGCATGGAGTCGCTGGCTCCGGTGCTGGTCGACGACATGGAGCTGCTGATCGACGTGCTGCCGGCCGGCGCCATGACCGTGGTCTGCGACCCCGAGCGGGTCCGCACCAGGGCCGCCGACCTGGTCGCCACCAGCCAGGAGTTCCTCCAGGCGTCCTGGGCGGCCGCCGCCATGTCCGACACCGGCGAGGCCCCGATCGACGTCGGCGCCGCCTCGCTGCGCGGCCTCGCCGAGGTGCGGGAGCGGGCCGCCGAGCTCGGCATGCCCTGGTGGTCGGTCTCACCGTTCTCCCAGGCGTCCGGCGACGAGGCCATGGACGAGGGCGACGACGTCCTCAGGCTCGGCCTGCGCGCCGCCGAGAGCTACCGCGGCGACACCGCCCGCGCCCTCGCCGACACCAAGGGCTGGCTCGCCGACGGCTGGCGGGTCGTCTACCTCACCGAGGGCCACGGGCCGGCCAGCCGCACCGTCGAGGTGCTCGGCGGCGAGGGCATCGCGGCCCGCCTCGCGCCCGCGCTGACCGGCGAGCCGGCGCCCGCCGTCGTCCAGGTCGCGTGCGGCGCGATCGAGCACGGCTTCCTGGCGCCAGGGCCGCGCCTCGTCGTGCTCACCGAGACCGACCTCACCGGGCAGAAGACCGCAGGCAAGGACGGCGCCCGGATGCCGGCGCGGCGCCGCAAGACCCTCGACCCGCTGACCCTCGTCGCCGGCGACTACATCGTGCACGAGCAGCACGGCGTCGGCCGCTACATCGAGATGGTGCAGCGCACCGTGCAGGGCGCCACCCGCGAGTACCTGCTCGTCGAGTACGCGCCGGCGAAGCGCGGCCAGCCGGGCGACCGGCTGTTCGTCCCCACCGACCAGCTCGACCTCGTCACCAAGTACGTCGGCGGCGAGGCGCCCTCGCTGCACCGGCTGGGCGGCGCCGACTGGACCAAGACCAAGGCCCGCGCCCGCAAGGCCGTCAAGGAGATCGCCGCCGACCTGATCAAGCTCTACTCGGCCAGGATGGCCGCCCCAGGACACGCCTTCGGCCAGGACACCCCCTGGCAGCGCGAGCTGGAGGACGCCTTCCCCTACGCCGAGACCCCCGACCAGCTGACCACCATCGGCGAGGTCAAGGACGACATGGAGAAGTCGGTCCCGATGGACCGGCTGATCTGCGGCGACGTCGGCTACGGCAAGACCGAGATCGCGGTGCGCGCCGCGTTCAAGGCCGTCCAGGACGGCAAGCAGGTGGCGGTGCTGGTGCCCACCACGCTGCTCGTGCAGCAGCACTTCGGCACCTTCTCGGAACGCTACGCGCAGTTTCCGGTCAATGTCCGGCCACTCTCGCGCTTCCAGTCGGACGCCGACGCGCGGGCCGTCCTCGAAGGGCTGCGGGACGGCACCGTCGACGTCGTCATCGGCACCCACCGGCTGTTCTCCTCCGAGGTGAAGTTCAAGGACCTCGGCCTCGTCATCGTCGACGAGGAACAGCGGTTCGGCGTCGAGCACAAGGAACAGCTGAAGAAGCTGCGGGCCAACGTGGACGTGCTGACGATGTCCGCGACGCCGATCCCGCGCACCCTGGAGATGGCGGTGACCGGCATCCGCGAGATGTCCACCATCACCACCCCGCCCGAGGAGCGGCACCCGGTGCTGACCTTCGTCGGCGCCTACGAGGAGCGGCAGATCGGCGCCGCCATCCGGCGCGAACTGCTGCGCGAGGGCCAGGTGTTCTACATCCACAACCGGGTCGAGTCCATCGACCGGGTGGCGAGCCGGCTGCGCGCGATCGTGCCCGAGGCGCGGATCGCCACCGCCCACGGGCAGATGGGCGAGACCTCGCTGGAGCAGGTGGTGGTGGACTTCTGGGAGAAGAAGTTCGACGTGCTCGTCTCGACGACGATCGTCGAGTCCGGCATCGACATCTCCAACGCCAACACCCTGATCGTGGAGCGCGGCGACACCTTCGGCCTCTCCCAACTCCACCAGCTCCGCGGCCGGGTGGGCCGCGGCCGGGAACGCGGCTACGCCTACTTCCTCTACCCGCCGGAGAAGCCGCTCACCGAGACCGCGCACGAGCGGCTCGCCACCATCGCCCAGCACACCGAGATGGGCGCCGGCATGTACGTGGCGATGAAGGACCTGGAGATCCGCGGCGCCGGCAACCTGCTGGGCGGCGAGCAGTCGGGGCACATCGCGGGCGTCGGCTTCGACCTCTACGTGCGGATGGTCGGCGAGGCCGTCGCCGACTACCGGTCCGCGCTGGAGGCCGGCACCGGGGTCGAGCCCGAGGAGTCGCTGCTCGAGGTCAAGATCGAACTCCCGGTGGACGCGCACGTCCCGCACGACTACGCGCCGGGCGAACGGCTGCGGCTCCAGGCGTACCGATCCATCGCGGCCGCCAACACCGAGGAGGACATCAGGGCGGTCCGCGAGGAGTTGACCGACCGCTACGGGCCGCTGCCCGAGCCGACCGAGAACCTGCTGCTGGTCGCCGGGCTGCGGATGCTGGCCCGCTCCTGCGGGGTGACGGACATCACGCTCCAGGGCAACAAGATCCGGTTCTCCCCGGTCGAGTTGCGCGAGTCGCAGGAGCTCAGGCTGAACCGCGTCTACCCGGGCTCGGTGGTGAAGCGGGCCACCCGGCAGGTGCTGGTGCCCAGGCCCACCACGGCCCGGATCGGCGGCAAGCCGCTGGCCGGGCGCGACCTGCTCGCGTGGACCGGCGAGTTCCTCACCACCATCCCCACTTCTTGAACCGGGGGGCCTGAGCCGGGGACGGTGCGGGGGAGCGGTGGGCGCGTCGTGTGACGCGGGTGTGAGGAAGGCCGAATCGGCCCCCTCACAAGGGAGTTGAGGTAATACGATCACCTACCGACCCGTGACGCACCGTCCATCACCGTTCGGAGTTCCATGACCTCCCCTGCCCCGCTGACCCCCGACGGCGCCCCCTGGCCGCCCAGGGCCGGCGCTCCGGCCAGCTACGTCCCCATGTACGGGCCCGAGTTCGAGGACGACCCGACCGCCTTCTACCGAGGGCTGAGAGAGAAGTACGGGCCGGTGGTGCCTGTCGAGGTGGACGAGCGGGGCGGCTTCAGGGGCTGGCTCGTGCTCGGCCACCGGGAGCAGCTCGAGGTCCTCAACAACCGGTCGGGGCTGTTCACGCACGACTCCCGCTGGTGGCGCGACCAGGCCGAGGGCCGGGTGCCCGACCACCCGCTCGTGCAGCAGACCGAGCGCCGGCGGAACATGTTCTCCACCGACGGCACCGAGCACCAGCGGCTCAGGTCGCCGATCGACCAGGCGCTGGCCGGCCTCCACCCGGAACACACCCACGGCTACGTCGACCACCTCGCCGACCAACTGATCGACGCGTTCCCGGCCTTCGGCCCGGTCGACGTCGTCGCCTGGTACGCCCAGCCGCTCCCCATGCTCGTCATGATGGGCCTGCTCGGCATGCCGGAGGAGCGGGCCACCGCCGTCTCGCAGACCGTCCTCGAGATCGTCCAGGCCGGCCCGGGCGCCACGGCGGCCGCGCGGCGGATGGACGAGCTGATGCGGGAACAGGTCGAGGAGAAGCTGAAGGCGCCGGGCGCCGACCTGACCTCCTGGCTGATCGCCCAGTACGGCACCGGCGTCTTCGACCCGGACGAGGTCGCCGACCAGGTGCGGCTGCTGCTGCAGGGCGGCCTCGGCCCCACCTCGGCCTGGATCGCGGCCACGCTGCTGCGCCTCGTCACGGACGACCGGCTGCGGGGCGACGTCGAGAAGGGCGTCGTCACGCTGCCCGAGGCGGCCAACCGGGTCCTCTGGGACGACCCGCCGGTGCATAACGTCTTCATGAACTGGGCGACCGCGCCCACGGCGTTGGGCCAGTACGAGATCGGCGCCGGCGACCTGGTGATCGTCTCGATGGCCGCCTCGGGAACCGACCCCGCGGTGCGGCCGGTGGACGAGGACGCGCTCCGCGTCAGCCGCGCCCACCTCGCGTGGGGCGCGGGAGCGCACGCCTGCCCGGCGCAGGACCTCGGCTCGATGATCGTGGAGGCGGCGGTGCGGCGGCTGCTGCACCGGCTGCCGACGCTGCGGCTGGCCATCGACGAGCGGGACCTGACGTGGGGCCCGTCGTACGTGGTGCGGATGCCGATCGAGCTGCCGCTGATGTCGCCGACCCGGGTGCCGGCGAGTGGGGCGGCGGAGCCGCCGGCCTTCATGACCTTCCCGGCGGCGCCTGGCGCCCCCCAGGCGGTGCCGCCGATCGGCCTCCCGGCCGGCGCGCCGGGCGCCGACGACCCGGCGCGGGGGCAGCCGCGGTGGCGGGCGCTCTCGACGTGGTTCCTCCGGAAGTAGCGGGGTAGGGGCGGGCCGGTGCCGGGGCGGGCCCACCCACCCGCCCTCGGCGGGTGGCCTAGCCCGGCCCCGGCCGAGGGCCCGCGGCCCTGCCCGGGCCGGACGCCCGGGCCGGGGCCTCCGGCCCTGCGGGCGGGCTGCGCCGGGTGTTCGGCCGCTAGTTGGCGTGATGGCCGTTGCGACTGGCCGGCATGCCGGCGGCCTGCTGGCCACCGGCCGGCCCCCGCAGGCTGGTGACCTGGGCGCAACTGGTCTGCTGCGCCTGGCGTTTGGGGCAGCTGGCGCGGGGCGCCCCTCGGGCGGGTGCCGTCGCACGGCCCCGGCCCTGCGGGCCGGCTGCGCCGGGTGTTCGGCCGCTAGTTGGCGTGATGGCCGTTGCGACTGGCCGGCATGCCGGCGGCCTGCTGGCCCTGGCCAGGCCCCGCAGGCCGGTGACCTGAGCGCAACTGGTCTGCTGCATCTGGCACTTGGGGCAGCTGGCGCGGGGCACCGGTTGGGCGGGCGCCGTCGCACGGCCCCGGGCCGGCTGCGTCGGGTGCTTGGACGCCCGCCAGTTGGTCGGACGGCCGTTGCGACTGGCCGACACACCGGGTGGCCCTTCGGGCGGCCGGCCTGGCCCGGCGCCGGCCGGTGGGCCGGCGAGCGGGGCCCAACTGGTCGGCTGCGCTGGGCACTTGGGGCAGCTGGCGCGGGGCGCCCGCCGGGCGGGTGCCGTCGCACGGCCCTGGCCCCGCGGGCTGGGCAGGTCCGCCTCTCAGCAGCATGTTGGCGCCTTTCGGGCGGCCGGCCTCGCATGGCCCCGGTCGGTTCGTGCGGCCCGGCTGCGCCGGGCGACCCAGCCGGTGGGGCGTGCCGTTGGTCGGCGGCCACTCACGCGGCCGGCGTAGCGCCTTCCGGGGAAGCCGGCGCCGCTCCTCACCGGGCGGCCGACCCAACTGGGTCGCGTGGCAAGGGCCCGTCGCGCTCGGCGCCGGCGCAGAACTGGAAACGGCGGCCGCCGCAGGCCAGACCGTCCGTCTAGCCCGGCACGCTCGGCGCCGGCGCGGGACGAGTGGTGGCGGGTGCAGGCCCGTCGTGCCGGTGTCGGCCCAACTGCCGTGGCGCCAGCGTTCCGCTCTTCGGGCCGGACCGGCTAGTGGTCCGGTTCCCAGTCCAGGAGGCGGACCTTCGCGACCGTGCGGACGTGGCGGCGCATGGCGGTGGCGGCCGCCTTTCCGTTGGCGGACTCGATCGCTTCGAGGATCGCCCGGTGTTGGGCCAACGACCGGGCCGGGCGGCCCGGTTGGCGGAGGGACTCGACGCGGCTCTCCGCGATCTGCTCCGCGATGGACCGCATGAAGTCGGCCAGCAGGCCGCTGTGCGCCGCCGCCGTGACCGCCGCGTGGAAGCGGCGGTCGCCCTCCACGCCGTCCGCGCCGGCGGCGATCTCCTCGGTCATGTGGTCGAGCGCGGCCCGCAGCGCCGTCAGGTCGTCGGCCGTGCGCCGCTCCGCGGCGAGCTCGGCCAGCTTGGTCTCCAGCGCCTCCCGCGCCTCCAACACCTCCGGCAGCCGGCGGCGCCGCTCGACCAGTTGTTCCACCGGCTCCGCGTCCAGGCTGTCCCGCCGCAGATAGGTGCCGCCGCCGTGCCGCACCTCGACCAGGCCCTGTACCTCCAGGACCACGATGGCCTGCCGCACCGACGCCCGGCTCACCCCGAGCCGTTGCGACAGCTCGCGCTCCGGCGGCAGCCGGTCGCCGGCCCGCAGGCCGGCCTCGCCGACGTAGCTCCGCAGCCGGTCCACGACCTGTTCGTACAGCCGCGGCCTGGGCATCGGCCGTAGCGCCTCGGACATACCTGGCCCCCTCCCACCGGCTGAGCGCAGCGTAGCACCGGCCCGCCGACCGGCCCGGTGGCCGAGTGGCTGAACCAATTTCGTCGGGAGCCTTGACGGTCATTTCCAGCCGCTCCACTGTGGTTCAGCCACTCGGCCAATGACGGCCGCAGCTGAAGGGGAGGAGCCCCCGTTGTCCCCCGAACTGATCTCCATCCTCGTCCTGGTGGTGGTCTTCGTGATCGCCACCACCCGCTCGATCAACATGGGCGTCCTCTCCTTCGCCGCCGCCTTCGGCGTCGGGGAACTGGTCGCCGACCTCGACAGCGACGGCATCTTCGCCGGCTTCCCTGGCGACCTGTTCGTCGTGCTGGTCGGCGTCACCTACCTGTTCGCCATCGCCCGCGCCAACGGCACCACGGACTGGGTGGTGCACGCCGCCATCCGCCTGGTCCGCGGCCGAATATCACTGATCCCCTGGGTGATGTTCGCGATCACCGCGGTCCTCACCGGCATCGGCGCGCTCTCCCCGGCCGCCGTCGCCATCGTCGCGCCCATCGCGCTCAGCTTCGCCGCCCGCTACGCCATCAGCCCGCTGCTGATGGGCGCCATGGTGGTGCACGGCGCCCAGGGCGGCGGCTTCTCGCCGATCAGCATCTACGGCACCATCGTCAACGGCATCGTCGACCGCGAGGGCCTGCCCGGCAGCGAACTCGGCCTGTTCTTCGCCAGCCTCGTCGTCAACCTGCTCATCGCCGGCATCGTGTTCGTGCTCTTCGGCGGCCTGAAACTCGGCGGGGCCACCACCGTGGACGACGCCCGCGACCGGGAGGCCGCCACCCTCGACCCGGCCCGCGCCGCCACTCTCGTCGCGCTGCTCGCGCTCGTGCTCGCCGTGCTCGTCTTCGAACTGGACGCCGGCCTCACCGCCATCACCCTGGCCGTGCTGCTCAACGTGGCCTGGCCGGCGGTCGGCAAGCGAGCCGTCGGCGAGATCGCCTGGCCCACCGTGCTGCTGATCTGCGGCGTCCTCACCTACGTCGGGGTGCTCGAGGAGATGGGCACCATCGAGTACGCGGGCAACGCGGTCGGGGACATCGGCGTCCCCCTGCTCGCCGCCGTGCTGATCTGCTACATCGGCGCCATCGTGTCGGCCTTCGCCTCCTCCGTCGGCATCATGGGCGCGCTCATCCCGCTCGCCGTGCCGTTCCTGCTCCAGGGCGAGATCGGCGCGGCCGGCATGATCGCCGCACTCGCCGTCTCCGCCACCGTGGTGGACGTCAGCCCCTTCTCCACCAACGGCGCGCTGGTGCTGGCCGCCGCGCCCGACGTCGACCGGGAACGCTTCTTCCGGCAGCTGATGGTCTACGGCGGGGTGATCGTGGCCGCCGTGCCGCCCGTCGTCTGGCTGGCGTTCGTCGCCATCCCCGAGCTTGGCTAGCCGCGGCTTCGGCTAGAACCAGTTCATCCGTCCACTCCTCCGAAGGAGCGCACCGCATGCCGCCGCTGTTCCCCGCCCTGGCCGCCGGCACCGACCGTCCGGCGCTGCGCTTCGGCGCGGGCCCCGACCTCTCCTACGCCCGTCTCGCCGGCGCGGCCGGCGCCCTGGCCGCCGAGCTGTCCGGCGTCCGGCGGGTCGCCGTCTGGGCCACGCCCACCACCGAGACCGCGGTGGGCGTGCTGGCCGCGCTGCTCGCCGGCGTCGAGGCCGTGCCGCTCAACCCGAAGATCGGCGAACGCGAGCTGGTCCACATCGTGGCCGACTGCGCGCCCGAGCTGGTGCTGACCGCGCCGGGCGACGAACTGCCAGCGCCGCTCGCCGCGTTGCCGCACCGCGCCGTGGACCTCGCGGCGCCGCCCGTCGCGCCGCCGGCCGAGCCGACCGACGACGAGGCGCCGGCGCTGATCGTCTACACCTCGGGCACCACCGGGCCGCCCAAGGGCGCCGTGCTGCCGCGCCGCGCCATCGCCGCCACCCTCGACGGGCTCGCGGCGGCCTGGCACTGGACGGCGGACGACGTGCTGGTGCACGCCCTGCCGCTGTTCCACGTGCACGGGTTGATCCTCGGCGTGCTCGGCCCGCTGCGGCGCGGCGGCGCCCTGCGGCACCTGGGCCGCTTCGCCACCGAGGGCGTGGCGCGGGAGCTCGCGGCCGGCGGCACCATGCTCTTCGGGGTACCCACCATGTACCACCGCATCGCCGAGGCGCTGACGGCCGGCGACGAACCGCTGGCCAAGGCGCTGGCCGACGCCCGGCTGCTGGTGTCAGGATCGGCCGCGCTGCCGCTGCCCGACCACCGGCGGATCGAGGCGGCCGCCGGGCGGCCGGTGATCGAGCGCTACGGCATGACCGAGACCCTGATCACCACCGCGGTGCCCGTCGACGGGCCGCCGCGCACCGGCACCGTAGGGCTGCCGCTCGACGGCATGGAGCTGCGCCTGGTGGACGAGGCGGGCGCCGCGCTCGACGCGTGGGACGGCGAGACGGTCGGCGAGATCCAGCTGCGCGGGCCCAGCCTGTTCACCGGCTACCTCAACCGGCCCGACGCCACCGCCGACGCCTTCGCGCCTGGCGGCTGGTTCCGCACCGGCGACCTGGCGGCCAGGGAGGCCGACGGCTCGGTGCGGATCGTGGGCCGCCGGGCCACCGACCTGATCAAGAGCGGCGGCTACAAGATCGGCGCCGGCGAGGTGGAGAACGCGCTGCTCGACCACCCGGGGGTACGGGAGGCCGCGGTCACCGGCGAGCCCGACCAGGACCTGGGCGAGCGGATCGTCGCCTGGGTGGTGCCGACCGACCCGGCGGCGCCGCCGACCGAGGCCGAGCTCGCCGACCACGTCGCGCGGGAGCTGGCCCCGCACAAACGACCGCGTACCGTGCGGTTCATGGACAGCCTGCCGCGCAACGACATGGGCAAGCTGCTGAAGCGCGCCCTGACGGCCGGCACGTCATGAGCGACCGGCTGACGGCCCGCGGCGCGCTGGCCGCCGTCGCGGACCACTTCGAGGAACTGCCGGAGCCGTCGGCCGGGGCCGGGGCCGGGGCCGGGGCGACGGCGCCGGACGGCCCGATCGGCTGGGCCGGCTACGGCGAGGCCAGGGCGGCGGCGACCGCCCGCACCGGGGAGACCGAGTCGGTGGTGTGCGGGATCGCCCGCGTCGGCGGCCGGGAGGCGGTGGCGATCTCCTTCGAGTTCGGCTTCCTCGGCGGCTCGCTCGGCGAGCGCACCGGCGACCGGCTCGCCGCGGCCCACGCCACGGCCAGGGAACGACGCCTGCCGGTCGTGACGTTGATCGCCACCGGCGGCAGCCGGATGCAGGAGGGCATGCGGGCGCTGAGCCAACTCCAGCGGGTGGCACACGAGTCGGCCCTCACCAGGGCGGCCGGGCTGCCCCAGCTCGCGGTGGCCAGGGACCCGACAACGGGCGGCGGCTGGGCCACGCTCGGCGCCGGGGCCGACGTGATCCTCGGGCTCGCCGGCGCGCAGATCGGCTTCGCCGGCTCCCGGGTGCGGCCGGCCGACGCCGACCCCGCCGCGTACACGGCGGAGGCTCAGCTGGCGGCCGGCCACCTCGACGCCGTCGTCCGGCCGGCCGAGCTGCCCGCCAGGCTCGGCCGCTACCTCGCGCTGCTCACCGCGCCCTCGGCCGGACCGGCCGGGCCGGTCGAGCCGGTCGAGCCGCCG
>NZ_BAAGPR010000087.1:0-33191 GCF_054783955.1 Streptomyces mayteni
GGGGCACCTCCGGCGCGGCCCGGCCGGCGGCCGGGCGCGCAGCGCCCGCCCGGCGCCGGGGGCGACACCCGAGCGTGGTCCGGCCGAGTCGGACACGCTCGTCCGACCGCCCACCGGCGCGGGCGCCATTGGCCGGTAGGGCCGGAACCGCCCTACCGAGTCGAGCGTGCAGCGCCTTCCCGGCCCGGCCTCCGGCCATCGGCCGGGCCCGGCTCCGGTGGGCCAGCCGTGGGCCCCGTCGGAGCGCTGTGGCGTCCGGCCGTCGGCCGGCCGGGACCGGCGCGGAGCGCCCACGGCCTGGGGCACCGACAGATCAGGGCCCGGCGCCGACGGACCGGTGCGCCAGCACTGAGCGCCCGCGCGCCGGCCAGGCGCAACGCGTCTGGCCGGCGCCGCTCGTGCCCCGACCGCCACCACAGGTCCGCCCGCTCACCCGCCCCGCTCGGGGCGGGTGAGCGGGCGGACCAACCTGCGGCAGCCCACCGGCCGGCCGCGCAGCGTCACGGCAGGGTCGCCCCCACCTCCGCGAGCGCGTCCGTCACCGGGTAGAAGAACGTCGTGCCGCCCGCGGTGCAGTCGCCGCTGCCGCCCGAGGTGAGGCCGACCGCCTCGGCGCCGGCGAACAGCGCGCCGCCGCTGTCGCCGGGCTCGGCGCAGACCGTGGTCTGGATGGTGCCCTCGACGACGCCCTGCGGGTAGCTCACCGAGACGTCCACGGCGGTGACGACGCCGTCGTGCAGGCCGGTGGTGCTGCCGCTGCGCTGCACCTCCTGGCCGACCACGGCCTCGGCGGCGCCGGTGATCTCCTGGGCCGTGCCGTCGTAGAGGTTGACCTCGCTCGGGCCGTCGACCTGGCCCTCGTACTCCACGAGCGCGAAGTCGGAGCCGGGGAACACGCTCTGGCTCATGGTCCCGACGGTCGCCCCGCCGGCGGCGTCCGACCAGGTGCTGCCGACCTCGCCGCAGTGCCCGGCCGTGAGGAAGCCCGGCGTGCCGGCGGAGGTCGTCACGTTGAAGCCGAGCGAGCAGCGGGCCCCTGAGGAGAAGATGGCGTCGCCGCCGGCGACGAAGGGCTCGAACTGGCCGGCGACCGTCTCGAACGTCGCGGCGTCGCCGAGCCCGGCGACCGAGTCCTCGACCACGGCCAACGCGTCGCCCTGGACCGTCTCGTCGACGGTGACCCTGACGGAGTTGGTCACCGGGTCGACCGTCCAGGCGGTGCCCGGCACGGCGAACTCGGAGACCTCGGACCGCACGTCGGCCAGCTCGGCGAGCGAGTAGCGGGCCATCCTGGCTGCGGCGCCCGAGTCCTCGACGGCCGCCCTGGCCGACTCGTCCACCACGTTCACCACCAGGGTGCCGGCGTCCGCGTCGTAGTACGAGCCGGCGACGGCCTCGTCGAGCTGTCCGGTGAGGTGGGCGGCGAGTTCGCCCGCCTGAAGGGACGTCAGCACGTTGGGGATGACCTCGTCCGGTGCGGTGGGGGTCGCGTTCGCCTGTGCGACAGCGAACGTTCCGGCTGCGAGGGCGACGATGCCGGCGGCGGCTGCCATGAGGCGACGGTTGGACGTACGTCGGTGTGTCACGCTCTTTTCCTCCTGTGGGGGTTGGAGCACTCTGCTCCGGAGAGAGGGCACAGACCTGGCCACCCCGTAGGGGTCGAACCGTCCATGCCAAGCGGTGCTGGCGAGTATTCCCAGCCCCCGCCGAACGGCGCAAGGCCCAGATCTTGCCCCGACCATACGATCACACCGGCATGCGTAATGCGCGTAAACCATCCGCAACACTCCGCGCTTTGCCGCCCGGGACCCACAGCACTCCCCCTACCGGGGACGGCTCGTACGCACGGACGTAGCGGCCCCGCGCCCGGACGTGACGAACATATGAGGACTAGACCTGTCTGAAAATCGACCCCCCTGGCTCCACATCGTCCCGGGATGTTGATATTTCGAGCCACGCACGCGTGAGATGGGCCACACGAGAGCCGCACGAGGGCCGCCCGCCGCGCCGCAGCGGCCAACACCCCGGCGGCACGGCCGGGTTGCGGGAAGCCGGCCGGAACACGGCCGGGGGAAGGCCGTGGAGCGGCGGGAGGGGGGAACCCCGCGGGCCGGAGGGCCGAGCGCCGGGCGGGAGGGGTGGAGGCGGCCGGGGAGCCCCCCAACGGGCCCATGCGGAACCGGGACGGCCCCACCACGGCGGCGGCGCCGACCGGGCCAGGACAGCAGACTGCCCCCGCCCGGCGAGGCCGGACGGGGGCAGTCGGTGCGCGCCGGCGGTCACCCGCCGGCGCCCGGGTCACCCGATGGACGCGCCGTAGGCGTTCAGGGCCTCGACGACCGGCTGGAAGTACGTCGTACCCCCGGAGGAGCAGTTGCCGCTGCCGCCCGAGGTCAGGCCGATGGCGGTGTTGCCCGAGAACAGCGGGCCACCGCTGTCGCCGGGCTCGGCGCACACGTTGGTCCGGATCAGACCGGACACGATGTCGCCGCCGCCGTAGTTGACGGTGTAGTTGAGACCGGTGACGGAGCCGCCGCGCAGGCCGGTGGTGGAGCCGCTGCGCTGCACGGACAGGCCGTTGGTGGCGTTGGCCGCGCCGGTGATGGCCCGCGTGGTCCCGTTGTACAGGTTGACCGAGCTCGGCCGGGGCAGCGAGGTGTTGCTGACCCGGATGATGCCGTAGTCGTTGCCCGGGAAGCTGCTGCCGGCGGTCGCGCCGATCGAGGTGGACAGGCCCGAGTTGGTGTACCAGCCCGGATTGCCGTCGGTGCAGTGCCCGGCGGTCAGGGCGTAGGCCGTCCCGCCGATGTTGACGTTGAAGCCAAGCGAGCAGCGCCAACCGAGGGAGGCGTAGATGGCGTCGCCGCCGGCGATGTAGCTCTGGAGGGCGCCCTCCGTGCGCTCCACGGAGATGGCGCTGCCGAGCGTGCCGGCGGCCTGCCTGATCTCGGCGATCTCGGCGCCGGTGACGGTCTCGTCGGCGGTGACGACAACGCGGTTCGTCGCCTTGTCGACCGTCCACGCCGTGCCGGCCACGTCGGCGTCGAGCACCGCGTTGCTCGCCGCGGTCAGCTGGGCCGCGCTGAAGGTGGAGACGGGTTCGGCCTGGGCCGCGTTCGGCAGAGCGAAGGCGGCGGCGGCCAGCAGACCCGACGACGCGGCGATCAGCCGGATGCGACGGGACGTGCCTCTGTGGGGGTTCGTGCGCTTCAAACTCACTTGTTCTTCCTCCAGTAAGGAATCCGGGGCCCGTTGGGTAGACGGACCCGTGAGGCGTGGCCAGGAGCCGGCTGTGGGGCATGCCCCTGACAAGCGCTGCCCGAAGTCTTCTCACAGCCGGCCTCGTTGAAAAGAACGCGTTTCGGCCAGCCCGGACTCACCTGCCTCACCCGTTCGGCGCAGCGGAATGCCTTACGCTGCGTCAGCGGGCGGATACTTCCTCCGTGTCGCTGACGGACCGCGCCGAATGCACCAGAACCGTCACGAAACCCGATTAGCTTGGGTATCCCCTTGGCGCATTGTCAGCATCATGGACCACGATAGGAATGCGGATGAGTACAGGGCCGCGAGAGGAGAAAGGAGGAGTCCATGGGATCGGTGCGGAGGGCGAGTGCCTGGCTGGGCCTCGTCGATGACAGCGAGATGCGTTACTACGACGACGACGAGTACGCCGAGGGTCCGGAGCCCGGCGACAACGCGGGGCCGTGGACCACCGACCCGCGGGTCCGGGTTGCGGCGGAGGTCGCACACGACCAGGGCGGTCGCATCGCGATGATCACCCCGGACGGCTTCCGGGACGCTCGTCGCATCGGTGAACTCTTCCGTGACGGCATTCCGGTCTTGATCAACCTGACGGTGCTCGACTCGGCCGACGCCAAGCGCGTCGTGGACTTCGCCGCCGGCCTCATCTTCGGGCTCCGCGGCTCGATCGAGCGGGTGGCCACCCGGGTCTTCCTGCTGACGCCCGCGGAGTACGAGGTCGTCAGCAACGAACGCCACGGAACCTCCGACAACGGCTTCTTCAACCAGAGTTGACACTCCCCCCGCCCGGCCCCCGTGGCCGGGCGGCGGTGCGCCGGCGCCACGCCCCGGCGCGGCGGGCCTCAGCGGAACGCGTCGAGGCCGGTCAGCGCCTTGCCGATGACCAGCTGGTGCATCTCGCTCGTGCCCTCGTAGGTCAGCACCGACTCCAGGTTGGCCATGTGCCGCAGCACCGGGTACTCCATGGAGATCCCGTTCGCCCCCAGGACGGTGCGGGCCGTGCGGCAGATCTCCAGCGCCTCGCGCACGTTGTTCAGCTTGCCGAAACTCACCTGCTCGGGCCGCAGTCGGCCGGCGTCGAGTCGGCGGCCCAGGTGCAGGGCGAGCAGCAGGCCCTTGTGCAGCTCGACCGCCATGTCGGCCAACTTGGCCTGGGTGAGCTGGAAACCGCCGATCGGCCGGCCGAACTGCTCGCGGACCCCGGCGTACTCGAGGGCCGTCTCCAGGCAGCTGCGGGCCGCGCCGAGCGCGCCCCAGGTGATCCCGTAGCGGGCGTGGCTCAGGGCGCCCAGCGGGGCGCGGAGGCCGCGTGCCTCAGGCAACACCGCGTCGGCCGGCAACCGCACGGCGTCCAGCACCAGTTCGCTGGTCACGGAGGCCCGCAGCGAGCCCTTGTGGCGGATCGGGGTGGCGGTGAAGCCGGGCAGCCCGGCCTCCACCAGGAAACCCCGGACCCCCTCCTCCGTCCTGGCCCAGACGACCGCCACGCCGGCCAGTGAACCGTTGGTGATCCACATCTTGCGGCCGGTCAACAGCCAGTCACCGCCGTCCCGTTCGGCGCGGGTCCGCATCCCGGCCGGATCAGAACCGTGGTCGGGCTCGGTCAGCGCGAAACAGCCGATGGTCTCGCCACTGGCCATGGCCGGCAGCCAGCGGCGGCGCTGCTCCTCCGAGCCGTAGCGGTGGATGGCGTACATCGCCAGCGAGCCCTGCACGGAGACCAGCGAGCGGATCCCGGAGTCGGCGGCCTCCAACTCCAGGCAGACAAGCCCGTACTGGACGGCCGACGCGCCGGCGCAGCCGTACCCCGTCAGGGACATGCCGAGGGCGCCGAGCGCGCCGAGCTCCCTGGCGAGCTCGCGGATCCCGGGCACCTCGCCGCGCTCGTACCACTCGGCGATGTGCGGCAGCACACGCTCCCGCGCCCACCGGCGGACGGTGGCGCGGACGGCCAGGTCGTCCTCGTCGAGGAGTTCGTCGACGCCCAGGGGATCCCGCGGATCGAACGGGGGCGGGTCGAGGGGTGGCGGGGTGTCAGCGATCACCGCGCCGACGTTACGGGCGGGTAACCCCGGTGGGCAAGAGCGACCGCCCATCCGGCTCCCGCTGTGGCGCCGGCACCTCGGCGGTCGCGTACAGCCGGCGCGGCAGCCGGCAGGCGGCCAGGGCACCGAGCAGCAGCAGCGCCGCGCTGGCCACCAGGGTCAGCCGCATGCCGTGCACGAACGCCTCGCGGGCCGCGTCCCGCACCGCCTCGCCCCGGGCACCGCCGAGCCGGTCGGCCACGGTGTACGCCTCGCCGAGCGAGTGCCCCGCCGCCTCGGCGTCCGCCGTGCTCACCCCGGAGAGGCCGCGGACCGCGGGCCCGTACATGGCGTTCATCAGGCTGCCGAGCAGCGCGATGCCGATGCCGGCGCCGAACTGGTAGGCGGTCTCGCCGACGGCCGCGGCGCCGCCCGCCTGGGCGGCCGGCACGTCGCTGAGCATCGACTCGTACGCCGCGAACAGCGTGGTCTCCAGGCCGAAGCCGAGCATCACGAAGCCGAGGGTCATCAGGATCGGGCGGTCCTCCTCGCCGAGGCCGACGAGCTGCGCCACGGCGAGCGCGGTCAGCCAGAAGCCGAGCACCACCATCAGCCGCGGGCCGAGCCGCCGCAGCAGCCAGGATCCCGCGAGGCCGGCGGCGACGGCCGCCAGGCTCATCGGCAGCAGCCGCAGCCCGGCGTCCAACGGCGAGAGCCCGAGCACCAGTTGCAGGTACTGGGCGGCGACGAGCGCGAGGCCGACCAGGGCGAGCACGGTGAGCACGATGCAGCCGACCGAGGTGCCGAAGGCCGGCCTGGCGAACGCGGCCAGGTCGATCAGCGGGTGGCTGGCCCGGCGCTGCCGGCGGGTGAAGAAGGCGAGCAGCGCGACGCCGGCCACCGCGGCCAGCGCGGTGCCTGGCGTGAACAGGTCGCCGGTGCCGATCCGCTTGAGCGCGAGGATCAACGAGAAGAGGCCGGTGGCCGCCGTCAGGGCGCCGACCACGTCCCAGGGCCCCGAGCGGTCGCCCGACGACTCGGGCAGCAGCAGCCTGGCGACCGGCAGACAGACCGCCATCAGCGGGATGTTGACGAGGAAGACCGAACCCCACCAGAAGTGTTCGAGCAGCAGCCCGCCCACCAGCGGTCCCAGGGCGGCGCCCACCGCGGCCACCGCGCTCCAGATCCCGATCGCCAGCGCCCGCTCCCTGCGGTCGGGGAAGACGTGGCGCAGGATGGACAGCGTCGCCGGCATGATCATGGCACCGCCGACGCCGAGCAGCACCCGGGCGCCGATCAGCACCCCGGCGCTCGGCGCGTAGGCGGCGGCGAAGGAGGCGACGCCGAAGCAGGCGTAGCCGGCGAGCAGCACCCGGCGCCGGCCCACCCGGTCGCCGAGGGTGCCGAAGAGGATCAGCAGCGAGGCGCAGACGAGCGGGTAGGCGTCGACGATCCACAGCAGCTCGACGCCGTCGGGCCGCAGCCGCTCGCTGACGGCCGGCACCGCGACGTGCAGCACCGTGGCGTCGACCGCCACCACGAGCAGGCTGACGCAGAGCACGACCAGGACGAGCCAGCGACGGACGTCGTCGTCCCGAGCGGCTTCGGGCAGGGGCGTCGCGGGCATCAACGCACCTCCGTGTCGCGCGTGACATCCACTCACCACCGCGGGGGAATCCCGGTGGCGCGAGGCACCGGGCACGGTGGAGAGGGCAGGACGGTGAGACAGCGTACGACAGGCTCGCGTGGACGATCGAACGCGCCCGGCCGGGCGACCGAACCCCGAAGGTCCGCGCCGCCGTTCACCTGAGGGCGCCGCGAATACCGCTCGGCGGGCCGCGAAGAAACGATGAGCCGACCACGTCGAAAATATCCGGGGCGTCAATTCCCAACGCCCGCGCATTCGACGAAGCGAATGATCCTTGGCGGGTGAAAAGGCTGGCGGCACATCACATCGCCATTACGAAGACCGGGGCGGGCAGGAAGCCTGCTATCACGGGCTGTAATCTTGAAAAAGTGCGTACCGACCGACTCCTAGCCCGCCTCGAACAGGAGCCACAGCCGCCCAGCATGCCGGTTCCCGAGATGAGCCGCACGCGTGCGGCGCTCCTGTGGGCCACGCTGGGCTTCTACGTGGCCATCGTGGCGGCGGTGCTCACCACGTCCTGGCTCGTCCGCCTCGACTGGCAGGTGATGCTCTTCAGGCCGTACAAGCAGTGGCCCGAGCTGCACGCCTTCCTCGACTACTTCGTGGTGCTCGGTCAGCGTGGGCCCACGGCGGCCCTGGTCGCCGCCTGGCTCGGCTGGCGCTCGTGGCGGCAGCGCACGCTGCGGCCCCTGCTGGTGATGGCCTGCTCGCTGCTGCTGCTGAACGTCACGGTCGGCGCCGCCAAGCTGGGCATGGGCCGCGAAGGACCGCACTACGCGACGGTCATGGGCTCGAACGAGATGTTCCTGACCGGCGATATATTTCCGTCGGGACACACCGCCAACGCGGTCGTGACCTGGGGGATCCTGGCCTATCTGGCCACCACCCCGCGCGCGCGGCGCAGCCTTTCGGTGATCGCGGCCTTCTGCGCGCTCGGCGTCGGCGCCACCACCGTCTACCTGGGCACCCACTGGGTCAGCGACGTGCTGCTCGGCTGGGCGGCCGGGCTGCTGATCCTGCTGGCGCTGCCGTGGTGCGAGCCGCTGATCAACCGGGTGGACACCCTGCTGCTCGCCGTGCGGGACCGGGTGTTCGGCGTCGCGGGCGCCTTCGGCTCAGGCCTGCCGCCCCGCCGGCTCGAACCGACACCGCTGCCGGTGCCGGCCGCGGTCGTGGTGTCGGGCGACGAGCCGCTGACGCACGGCGACCCGGTTCCCGGCGTGGCCGCGCGGGCCGGCACGGCGCCGCGCCCCGCGAAGTTCAGGCCGCGGATCCCGAGCCGGGCGCACCCTGGCGGCCGCCCCGACCACCCGCCGGCCAGGGCCCTCGGCAGCCGCTGAGTCAGCCCTTCCAGCAGCGCACGACCCGGCCGTCGCGCACGGCGAGGTTGAGGCGGCCCGCCATGAACTCCATGGTGACGATCGCGTCCGGCGGGAGCGTGCGCACCGTGGACCAGCCGCGCCCCCTGGCCTGCCGCTCGGCGGCGTCGGCCGCGAGGCCCACGTACTCCTCGGGCCGGTCGTCGGGGGTCTGGGGCTGCTGGGGTAGAGGTGACATGCGGCCCACCGTACGACCTGGCGGCGGCCGCCGACACCCCCGAAGGTCAGGGCCGGATCCGGGAACTGTCACGCTTGTGTCACAGCGCCCGCCCGCGCGACCTGTTCGGCGTAACGGGCCTCTCGCGTAATTGGCGACACCGAACGGACCCCACCGAATTTCCGTTCGCCATTCGCCGGCGAGGTTTTCCGCGGCCGCTTTCCGGAGCCGCAGGACCGATTACACGCGCACAGAAAATTCACCATCGCGGTGAACGACGGTGAACTCCAGCGATTGTCATGGCTTTGGCACTTCACCTCCGCCGGGACGATTGCCCTTCCCCCGGGCGTGACCCCCACGCCGCTCCCGCCGTTGTGCACGGGGCACCTGACGCCCCAGGGCGCTCAGGGCCGTCCACTACTTCCGCAGCCCGAACTGAGGAGCGACCGTGTCCCCCTTGCTCGACGTCAGCGACGACGTACGCGCCGAGATCGGCGACGAAGAAGCCGAACGGCTGCTGGCCGGCGACAACGCGCCGAGCAGCTACGACTGCACCTCCTGCCGCACCCCTGGCAACTCGGAGCAGGAGCGCACCAGCACGGTGCTGTTCGTCGCCGAGGAGACGGCGGTGCTCGCCTTCGCCCACGCCTCCTGCATCCCCTCCCAGGTGGTCTCCGTCTCCGAGGAGCAGCTGAAGGGCGCCGTGAAGTCCATCACCGGCGAGAGCCCGAGCCAGCCGACCCCCGCGGCGGACGGCGAGGTGCGGCCGGCGCCCGGGCAGGCGGTGCTCGGCGTCACCTGTGGCCAGATCCTCGTCGGCGACGAACTACACGCCGCGATCGTGGTCGAGCCGACCGGCCCGATCGCCCGCCCCGGCACCGACGGTCCGGGCGACGACTTCCTGCCGCTGCTGATCGAGGCCGGCTTCATGCCGGTCACCGACCTCACCGAACAGCCGGCGACGCTGCCGGGCTGGTCGGTGCTGCTGGCGATGGGCCAGCTGCACGCGGTCCTCCAGGGCCAGCAGGGCGGCGGCCAGCCGGTCGCCTGGTGGCAGGCCCACCAGCCGCTCACCGTCACGGACGGCTGGCGCGCCTGCGCCAACCAGCGGCAGACGGTGGTCGTCTTCGCGGCCCCCTCGGGCGCGATCGGCCAGCAACCGCGGGAGGACATGCTGCGCGACGCGCTGGAGAAGGCCGCCGCCGGCGGCCTCCTGGTCGCGGCGACGATGCCGCTCGCCGGCACGTAGGCCTGGCCGGCCGGGCTTTTGCGGACCGGCCGTCCGGGGTGTGGGGGGCGGCCAGGCCGCCCCCACGCCCCCTCCGGGCCGACTTCCCGGGGGCCACGGCCCCCAGAACCCCAGGAGCGCCTGCGGCGCAGGCCCACGGACCACGGGGCGGCCCGCCCGGCCGCGAGGAGCGGGGCCTAGGCCCCGCTCCCGGGCCGCGAAGCGACGCATCCGCCGGAGGACACGGGGCGCCCTACCGGGCCCCGTCCCGGGGCGCCTGCGGTGCGAGCACCCCGGCCGGAGCGCGGGGCACGCGGTGCGACCGACACCGGCCCGGGAGCGCCTACGGCGCGGCCCTCGGGCTGCGAAGCGGAGCGGCGATGGACGCGGGGCGCCCCACCGGGGCCGCAAAGCGGCGCAGCCGCCGGAGGAACGGGGCGCCCCACCGGATCCCGTACCGGGGCACTTGGCGTGCGCGAAGCGGCCCGGCCGGAGGCCGCGGGGCACCCCACCCGGGCCATGAAGCAGCGCAGCTGGCTCCAGGCCCGGAGCGCCCGGCTCGACCGGCCCAGGCCGCGGGGCGCCCCCACCGGGACCGCGAAGCGGCAATGGACGCGGGGCGTCCCACCGGGGCGGCGAGGCGACGCAGCCTGCTCCGCCTGCGGAACGCCCCTCGGGCCGCAGAGCGGCGCGGAGGGCCCCCGGCCGGGAGGGCCTGCGGCGCAAGCTCCGCGCCCACGCTGCGGCACGACGGAACACACGCCCGGGTGGGCACGGCCGCCGGCGGCTGTGCCCCCAGGCCGCGAAGCGGCGCGGAGCGCGCCCCACCGGGCCAGGGCGCTTGCGGTGCGAGCGCCACCGCCGGAGCACGTGGGCACAGTGCACGCGCCCCGCCGGGGCCGCGAAACGGCGCGCAGCCGGCTCCAGGCCCGGAGCGCAGAACGGCGCGGGCCGCCCCATCGGGCCAGGACACCCGCGGTGTCGGCTCCACGGCACGGGGCACGCGCCCTGCGGAGCCGCGAAGCGGCGCAGGCTCCGCACCCACGCGGCGGCACCACGGAACACGCCCCCTGGCGGCCGCAGTCCACCGGCCGCGAAGCGGCGCGGAGCGCCGCCCCACCGGCGCCCGGACGGGCTACCTGCGGTGCGGGCACATGGCCGCACCGCCGCCGCGAAGCGGCGCGGCCGCCGGCGGCGCGGGGCCACCACACCGGGCGGGGCACCTACGGTGCGAGCGCCACGGCCACAGCGCGTGGCGCGGGCCCGGACGACCAGCCGGCGCGGAGCGCCCCACCGGGCCCCGGACCGGAGCGCCTGCGGCGCAGGCTCCGCGGCCGGTGGGTGCCGGCGGCCGTGGCCTGCGGGCCACGGGCCATCGGCCGCGAAGCGGCATCGCATCGCGGCGGCCGGACCACCATCGGTGGCCTTCGAGCCGGGCCCCGGCAGGCGCACCCCGCAGGTGTGCCCGGTTGGACCGCATCCGGTGGGTGGGTCGCTCGTTGGAGGGGCGTGCACACTTATGAAGCCTCGCGTCCGCAGCACGCTCGTCCCGCGCCGATTCCGGGGATGCGTTCGGCCTACGACCAGCCGCCGGGCGGCTCGGCTACCCCGATCTACGACTCCCTGTGCGCCGAATACCGCCGGCTCTTCCGGGCGTTGCCCGGCGACCGCACCGGCGAGGAGGAGCTGCGGTTCGTGGGGTTCAGCAGGATCCGCCCCATCCACGGCGCGGGGGCCGGCGGTTGGCGCGACTACGGGCGGCACCACGAACTCGCGCCGCCCGTCTACGGGTATGTGCCCGTCGTGCATCCGACTCCGGCGGCGCTGCCGCCCGGGAGTCTGTAACCGGCGGGCCCTTCGGCCTACTTCTTCCGGCCCCGCTTCTCCCGCACTCGCACGGAGATGTGCACCGGCGTGCCCTCGAAGCCGAACTCCTCGCGGAGCCGTCGCTCGATGAAGCGGCGGTAGCCGGCCTCGAGGAAGCCAGAGGCGAACAGGACGAACCGGGGCGGCCTGGTGCCGGCCTGGGTGCCGAACAGGATTCGCGGCTGCTTGCCGCCCCGCACCGGGTGCGGGTTCGAGGCGACGAGTTCGCCGAGGAACGCGTTGAGCTTGCCCGTCGGCACCCGGCTCTCCCAGCCGGCCAGCGCCGTCTCGATGCCGGGCACCAGCTTCTCCATGTGCCGGCCGGTGCGCGCCGAGACGTTGACCCGGGGGGCCCACTGCACCTGCACCAGGTCCTGCTCGATCTCCCGCTCCAGGTAGAAGCGGCGCTCGTCGTCCAGCTGGTCCCACTTGTTGTAGGCGATCACCAGCGCCCGCCCGGCCTCCACGGCCATGGTGATGATGCGGGTGTCCTGGACGCTGATCGGCTCGGTGACGTCGATCAGCACGACGGCCACCTCGGCCTTCTCGAGGGCCGCGGCCGTCCGCAGCGAGGCGTAGTAGTCGACGCCGTCCTGCACTCGCCGCCTGATGCCGGCCGTGTCGACGAAGCGCCAGGTCTGGCCGCCGAGTTCGATCAGCTCGTCCACCGGGTCCCTGGTGGTGCCGGCGAGTTCGTCGACGACCACCCGCTCCTCCCCCGCCACCTTGTTCAGCAGGGAGGACTTGCCGACGTTGGGCCGGCCGATCAGGGCCACCCGGCGCGGCCCGCCCAGGGCGGTGCCGAAGGTCTGGAGGGGTGCCTCGGGCATCACGCGAAGCACCGCGTCCAGCATGTCGCCGGTGCCGCGGCCGTGCAGCGCGGAGACCGGGTAGGGCTCGCCGATGCCGAGGTTCCACAGGTAGGCGGCCTCGGCCTCCTGCGAGGGGCCGTCCACCTTGTTGGCGCACAGCACCACCGGCTTGCCCGAGCGGCGCAGCAGCTTGACCACGGCGTCGTCGGTGTCGGTGGCGCCGACCTTGGCGTCCACCACCATCACGACGGCGTCGGCCGCGTCGATGGCGAACTCGGCCTGGGCGGCCACCGAGGCGTGGATGCCGAGGACGTCCTGCTCCCAGCCGCCGGTGTCGACGACCTTGAAGCGGCGGCCGGCCCACTCGGCCTCGTAGCTGACCCGGTCCCTGGTGACGCCGGGCTTGTCCTCGACGACGGCCTCGCGGCGGCCGATGATCCGGTTCACCAGTGTCGACTTGCCGACGTTCGGCCGGCCGACGACGGCGAGCACCGGCAGCGGCCCGCTGCCGGCCGCGGCGAGCTCGCTGGCGATCTCGTCGGCCTCGAAGCCCTCACCGGTGGCGAGCTCCATGAACTCCGCGTACTCGGCGTCGCCGAGCGCACCGTGCCGGTCCGCGTCCGCGGCGCCTGGGTGGTTCTGGTCGGTCATGGAGTCTGTACCTCGTGGAGTGTCGTCGTTCGCCGCGGGGGGCGGCGGTTCGGGACCGGGTGGGGCGCGCGGGACCGGCGCCCATCACACCAGTGTCGCTCAGGTGCCGGGCGCCCTAGCGGCCGGTGAGCCGTCGGGCTTCCTTGAGGTGCGCCGCCAGGCGCTCCTGTATGGCGAGGGTGGCCTCGTCGAGTGCGGCCCTGGTGCGGCGGCCGCCGGCCTGGGCCGGCGTGAACGGGTCGCCGTAGACGACGTCGATCCGCCGGCGCAGTGGCGGGAACGCCGGGATCAGCCGGCTGCGGTCCTCGTTGCTGCCGAGCACCGCCACCGGCACGATCGGCGCGGCGGAGCGCAGCGCGAAGTAGGCGAGGCCGGCCCGCATCGCGGTGAAGTCGCCCTCGCCGCGGGTGCCTTCGGGGAAGATGCCGAGCGCCTCGCCGCCCTCGAGGACGGCCAGCGCCTCGCCGACGGCCGCCCGGTCGGCGCCGTCCCGATCCACCTTCAGCTGGCCGACGGAGCGCAGGAAGGAGGCGACCGGGCCGACGAACGCCTCCTTCTTCACCAGGAAGCGCACCGGCCGCGGCGAGGTGGCCATGATCATCCCGCCGTCGAGGTTGTGGGCGTGGTTGCCGGCCAGGATGATCGGGCCGGCCGCCGGCACCCGCCAGGTGCCGAGGGCGCGGGGCCGCCAGCCGCCGTACATGAGGCCGATGGCGATGCGGCGGCCGACCGCCGGGCCCCGGGCGCCGGTGTCGCTCACCGCCGCCTGCGCTCCTCGATCAGGGTGACCACGCACTCGACGACCTGCTCCAGGGTCAGGTCCGAGGTGTCGACCTCGATCGCGTCGGCCGCCTTGGCCAGCGGGGACGCCTTGCGCGCCGAGTCGGCGGCGTCCCGCTTGAGCAGCGCCTCCCTGGTGGCCTTGAGGCCGGCCGCGTCCTTGCCCTTCAGCTCGGCGCTGCGGCGGGCGGCCCTGACCTCGGGCGAGGCGGTGAGGAAGATCTTGACGTCGGCGTCGGGCAGCACGGTGGTGCCGATGTCGCGGCCCTCGGCCACCAGGCCGCTCGGCGCGGCGGCGGCGATGGACCGCTGCAGCTCGGTGATCACCGAGCGCACCTCGGGCACCGCGCTGACGGCGCTGACGGCGGCGCTGACCTCCTGGGTCCTGATGGGCCCGGCGACGTCCTCGCCGTCCACGGTGATGGTGGGGCCCTGCGGGTCGGTGCCGGAGACGATGGCCGGCTCGGTCGCCGCGGCGGCCACCTTGGCCGGGTCGGCGACGTCGACGCCGTGGCTGAGCATCCACCAGGTCATGGCACGGTACTGCGCGCCGGTGTCCAGGAAGCCGAGGCCGAGTCGGGTGGCGACGGCCTTGGAGGTGCTGGACTTGCCCGTGCCGGCTGGGCCATCGATGGCGACGATGACGGGGGTTGCAGTCACGGCGGTGCGCACCTTTCTGGAGCGGGCTGAGGGCGGTCCCCGGTGCGGCGGAGCGCGAGGGGAGAGCGGGGGGCGGCGGTCCGAGGCGTTCCCACAGCGCGATACCCCCGGTGGAGAAGGGTACCGGCACGCCGCGGGTGCCCGTCACGCGCCCATGGCGGGACGGGGTCAGCCGCGGATCGACCAGCCGCGCTCGCGCAGCGCCGCGATCAGCACCGGGGCGGCCTCCGGCACCACGGTCAGCTCGACCAGGCCGGCCTGCTGGCCGGTCGCGTGCTCGATCCTGACGTCCTCGACGTTGACGCCGGCCCGGCCGGCGTCGGCGAAGATCCGGGCCAGCTCACCTGGACGGTCGCTGATGTGGACGGCCACCGACTCGTACACGGCGGGCGCGGTGCCGTGCTTGCCAGGCACCCGCTCCCGGCCGGCGTTGCCGCGCCGCAGCACGGCCTCGACGCCGGCGGCGCCGGCGGACCGCTTGGCCTCGTCGGCCGACTCCAGGGCGCGCAGGGCGCGGACGGTCTCGTCCAGGTCGGTGGCGACCTCGGCGAGCACGTCGGCCACCGGACCCGGGTTGGCGGAGAGGATGTCGAGCCACATCCGCGGCTCGGAGGCGGCGATCCTGGTGACGTCCCTGATGCCCTGCCCGCAGAGCCGGACGGTGGTCTCCTCGGCGCTCTCCAGGCGGGCGGCGACCAGGCTGGACACGAGTTGCGGGGTGTGCGAGACGAGTGCGACGGCCCGGTCGTGCGCGTCGGCGTCCATCACCACGGGCACCGCGCGGCAGAGCGAGGCCAGTTCGAGCGCCAGGTTCAGGACCTCGGTCTCGGTCCGGGGGGTGGGGGTGAGCACCCAGGGCCGGCCCTCGAAGAGGTCGGCCGAGGCGGCGAGCGGCCCGGAGCGCTCCTTGCCGGCCATCGGGTGGGTGCCGAGGTAGCTGCGCGGGTCGCCGCCGAGCGCCAGCAGCTCCCTGGCCGGGCCGCCCTTGACGCTGCCGACGTCCACGTAGGCGCGGGCGGCGCCGCGCCGCTGGAGCTCGGCCAGCGCGGGGGCGATGCGCGCCGGGGGGACGGCGACGACGGCCAGCTCCACCTGGCCCTCGGGCGGTCCTTCGGTGCCGGCGCCGAGCGCGGCCGCCGTCCGCGGCTGGTCCGGGTCCTGGTCGGCGAGGTACACGCGCACGCCGCGGGCGGTGAGCGCCAGGCCGATGGAGGTGCCGATCAGGCCGGTGCCGATGACGAGGGCGGTGCGCATCCCCCCAGCGTATGCCCCCTTCGGGAGGCACCGCGCCCCGGAATCCCGCCGCTGCCCCGCGCCGGCTAGAGGCCGACTTCCTTCATCAGCCGGCCGACCTCGGTGTTGGTCATCCGGCGCAGCCAGCCGGACTTCTGGTCGCCGAGCACGATGGGCCCGAAGCCGGTGCGGACCAGCTTGTCGACCGGGAAACCGGACTCGGCGAGCATGCGGCGCACGATGTGCTTGCGGCCCTCGTGGAGCGAGACCTCGACCAGGTAGTTCTTGCCGGTGTTCTCGACGACGCGGAAGTTGTCGGCCTTGGCGTAGCCGTCCTCCAGCTGGATGCCGGACTTCAGCCGCTTGCCCAGGTCGCGCGGGATGGGCCCCTGGATGGCGGCCAGGTAGGTCTTGACCACGCCGTAGCGGGGGTGGGTGAGCCGGTGGGCGAGCTCGCCGTGGTTGGTGAGCAGGATCAGGCCCTCGGTCTCGGTGTCGAGGCGCCCGACGTGGAAGAGCCGGGTCTCGCGGTTCTGCACGTAGTCGCCGAGGCACTGGCGGCCGTCCGGGTCCTCCATGGAGGAGACGACGCCGGCCGGCTTGTTCAGCGCGAAGAACAGGTGGGACTGGGTGGCGACGGTCAGCCCGTCGACCTTGATCTCGTCCCGGTCCGGGTCGACGCGGCGGCCCTGGGAGCGCACGACGCTGCCGTTGACCTCGACCCTGCCCTGCTCGATCAGCTCCTCGCAGGCCCGCCGGGAGCCGAGCCCGGCGCGGGCGAGCACCTTCTGCAGCCGCTCGCCCTCGACGTCGCCGAAGGTCTTGGGCAGCTTCACCGCCGGCTTGTTGTGCCGCTCGCGGTTGCGCTCCTCGAGCATCGCGTCGTACTCGCGGGACCTGGCCGGGGCCGTCCGCTTCTTCTTGGGAGCGCCGCCGGGGCCGCCGCCCTGGCCGTAACGACGCTCCTCGGGGCGCGGGCGCCCCGAGCTCTGTCGCCGGTCGTCGCGGCTGTTGCCCGCGCCCCGGTAGTTCCGGTTGCTGTTACTGCCGCTGCTTCGCATCAGTGATCCGTCGGGAAGTCGGTGGGAGCGCGGCCGGTTGGCATGGGGCCGGTGTCGTCCGCGTCTACGTCTACGTCCAAGCTGAACGACGCGGCCTCCTGGCTCTCCCCCTCGACCTGTTCGGCCTCGGGGAGGAAGGGCGCGAGCTCCGGCAGTTCGTCCAGGCCGCGCAGCCCCATCCGCTCCAGGAAGTAGTGCGTCGTCACATACAGGATCGCACCTGTTTCGGGTTCGGTGCCCGCCTCGGCCAGCAGACCGCGTTGGAGCAGGGTACGCATGACGCCGTCGCAGTTCACTCCGCGGATGGCGGAGACCCGGGATCGACTGACCGGCTGCCGGTAGGCGACGACGGCCAGCGTCTCCAGTGCGGCCTGGGTCAGCCTGGCGTGCTGGCCGTCGAGCACGAAGCGTTCGACGGCCTCGGCGTACTCGGGCCTGGTGTAGAAGCGCCAACCGCCGGCGACGACGCGCAGCTCGAAGCCGCGGCCCTGGGTGAGGTACTCGTCGGCCAGCTCGCGCAGCGCGGCGGCGACGGCGCGACGCGGGTGGCCGAGGACCTTGGCGAGGTGCTCCTCGGTGGCGGGCTCGTCGACGACCATCAGCACGGCCTCCAGGGCCGGCTTCAGCGCGAGCCCCGGCTCGGCCGGCTCCTGGTCCTCGTCGCCGGTCGTGGTGACCGTCGTCCCCTGGTCCTGGCTCATGCTCGTTCCTCCTTCGCCGGCGGCGCGGACTCCTGGTCGAACTCGTCGGTCACCAACGGACGGTCGGGCTCGCCGCCGCTCCAGGAGACCAGCAGCGTGCCGAGTGCCTCGTCCTGGTCGAGGGTGACGGCCCGCTCCCGGTAGAGCTCCAGGAGGGCGAGAAAGCGGGCCACGACGGTGAGGGTGTCGGGGGCGTCCGCCGCCAGGTCGCCGAAGCTGGCGCGACCGAGCTCGCGCAGCCTGGTGATCACCACCTCGGCCTGCTCGCGGACGCTGACCAGCGGGGCGTGGATGTGGTCGACGTAGACCTGTGGCTTGGGCTTGGGCTGCATGGCCTTGACCGCGAGCCTGGCGAAGCCTTCCGGGCCGATGCTGATCACGACGTCGGGCAGCAGCTCGGCGTGGTGCGGTTCGAGCCCGACGGTGCGGGGGTGCCGGAGCGCCTCGGCGGCGAGCCGCTCCTGGAAGATGTCGGCGACGCGCTTGAAGGCGCGGTACTGGAGCAGCCGGGCGAAGAGCAGGTCCCGGGCCTCGAGCAGCGCGAGGTCCGCCTCGTCCTCGACCTCGGCGGTCGGCAGCAGCCGGGCGGCCTTGAGGTCGAGGAGGGTGGCGGCGACGACGAGGAAC
The DNA here is from genome assembly GCF_054783955.1 of Streptomyces mayteni. Lineage (NCBI taxonomy): Bacteria > Bacillati > Actinomycetota > Actinomycetes > Kitasatosporales > Streptomycetaceae > Streptomyces > Streptomyces mayteni. Next base: position 18,089 of record NZ_BAAGPR010000087.1, read on the forward strand.
TCGGTGGTCTGGTCGAGGTCCCAGTCCGGGCCCATGGCCCGGATGTGGGCCATGAAGTCGTCGGTGACACGGGAGAGCGCGACCTCGGTGACGTCGAGCTTGTGCCGCGAGATGAGTTGCAGCAGGAGGTCGAACGGCCCCTCGAAGTTCTTCAGCACGACCTTGAACCGCCGGTCGTCCCCCTCCGACTCCCCCCCACCGGCCGCCTGCGGCGGGGCGGGAGCCGGGCCCGGGGCCTCCGGCCCTTCACCAGCCGGGCTGTCACCGACCAGGGCGGCCCCGCCAGCCTCCGACCCGGGACGCCGGCCGGGGTCCGCCACATCCACCGGCCCAACGGGCCCTGCGGCTTCGCCGGGGTCCGCCATGGCAGGCGGCTCAGGCGGAGCCGGGCCCGGGGCCTCCGGCCCAGAGGGCCCACCGGGCACCGGCACCCCCAGGCCGGCACGGCCAGACTCCGCGATGCCGCCGGCCGACTCCGCGGCCCCCGCGCCTGCGGCCTCCGCTCGGGACGGCCCTCTGGGGACGGCCGCTACGCCATGCTCCGCTACGGTCGAGAGCTCCGGCGGAGCCGGGCCCGGGGCCTCCGGCCCGGAAGGCCCACCGGGCACCGGCACATCCACCGGCCCAAGGGGCCGGTCAATCACGCCCGCGCGGCCAACCGCCGCGACGCCGCCGGCCGGCCCCGAGGGGCCGGCGGCCACGTCGGGGTCCGCCATGGCAGGGGCATGGGACTCCGGCCCAGGAGGTCCGCCGGGCTCCGGCACATCCACCGGCCCAACGGGGCCATCGGTGACGTCGGCACGGCCAGGCTGCGCGATGCCGGCCGGCCCTGAGGGGCCGGCGGCCACGTCGGGGGCGGCCACGGCAGGGGGCGCTCCCAGGCCGGCACGGCCAGGCTCCACGCCGTCGGGCGACTCGGCGGCCTCAGCCGCAGCCGTGCCGGTGGTTGCGTCGGGGTCCTTTGGGTCCGGCTCGTCGGTGGGGGCGGGTGTCGGCCACGACAGGGCGCGGCGGGCGCCGGGATCAGGGGGTGGGTCGGTGGGGAGGGGCGATTCCTCCGGCGCCGGCGCCGGCGGCGGCGCCGCGGGCGGCCCGGCCGTGCCTGGGCCCTGGCCCAGCGGGCGGCGTGGTCGGTGCGGAGGAGGGGTCATCGCGGGGCACACTACCCCCGCGGCCCCCGGCAACGGCCGAGCGGCAGCGAAGCCGCACGCGCGTCGTTCCGAACGGCGTCAGCGGCCGCGGAGGCGGCGGACCAGGATGCTGGCCTCGCCGCGGGACTCCAGGTCGGCCAGGACGACCGCGACCGCCTCCCGGACGATCCGCCCGCGGTCCACGGCGAGGCCGTGCTCGCCGCGCAGCACGAGGCGGGCGTGTTCGAGGTCCATCAGCTCCTCGGCTGACACGTAGACCGTGATCTTCTCGTCGTGCCGTTCCCGCCCGCTCGGGCGCCGGGCGGCCCGGCCGCGCCGGGCCGCGGCCGCGGGCGCCGGGCGGCTCCCCTTGGCCGCATCGCGGCCGTCGCGGTTGTCACGTCCCTCGCGGCCGTCCCGCTCCCGCCCCTGCTGGGCCGGCAGCGTCCGCTCACCCGCCGGCCTGGCGTCACGCGCCTCACGCGCGTCACGCGGCAGCCGCCGGCCACGGTCGTCGGCCGAGCCGGGCGGCGCGGCGCCCGGCTCGTCGCCGGGGCCCGCCTCGGCCGGTCGTTGTTCGCCGGCCGGGGCCGGCACCCGGGGTACCGGGTCCTCCTTGGTGCTCCCCGCCCGCTCGGGAGCGTTCGGGGGCGTCGAGGGCTGCACGGCGGCCCCGCCGGTACTGCGGAACAGTTCGTCGGCCGCCGGCAGGCTCACTCGGCGTGGCACCGGGCGAGCACCTCCCTTGCGAGCTGACGGTACGCGGCCGCGCCAACGGAGTTGGACGCGTAGGTGGTGATCGGTTCGCCGGCGACCGTGGTCTCCGGGAAGCGGACCGTGCGCCCGATGACCGTGTGGTAGACGTTGTCGTCGAACGCCTCGACCACCCGGGCCAGGACCTCCCGGCTGTGCACCGTGCGCGAGTCGTACATGGTGGCCAGGATGCCGTCCAGGTGCAGGTTCGGGTTGAGCCGCTCCTGGACCTTCTCGATGGTCTCGGTCAGCAGGGCCACCCCGCGCAGCGCGAAGAACTCGCACTCCAGCGGCACGATCACCTTGTGCGCCGCGGTGAGCGCGTTCACGGTGAGCAGGCCGAGCGAGGGCTGGCAGTCGATGATGACGAAGTCGTAGTCGTTCAGCATCGGTTGCAGCGCCCGCTGGAGCGTGGACTCGCGGGCCACCTCGCTGACCAGTTGCACCTCGGCGGCGGACAGGTCGATGTTGCTCGGCAGCAGGTCCATGCCGGCGACCGCGGTCTTGAGCAGCACCTCGTCGGGGGCCATGCCCCGCTCCATCAACAGGTTGTAGATGGTGAGGTCGAGCTCCATCGGGTTCACGCCGAGGCCGACCGAGAGGGCGCCCTGCGGGTCGAAGTCGACCAGCAGGACCCGGCGGCCGTACTCCGCGAGCGCGGCGCCCAGGTTGATGGTCGAGGTGGTCTTGCCGACCCCGCCCTTCTGGTTGCACATCGCGATGATCTGAGCCGGGCCGCGCTCCACGAGCGGTCCGGGGATCGGGAAGTACGGCAACGGGCGGCCGGTGGGACCGATCCGCTCGCGCCGCTGCCTGGCCGCGTCCGGGGCGATGGTGGCCGCGTACTCGGGGTCGGGCTCGTACTCCGCGTCCGGGTCGTAGAACTGCCCGTCCGGGAGATCGTCGTAGTCGGGGAAACGGTCGGCCTCGCCGCCCGTCGCGTTTGCTTCAGTGCTCTGATGCGCTGTCATGCTCGGTTGGCTCTGGTGGGTTGCGTAGGTATGGACAGCGACGGAGCCCATGCCCGTCAGGCCCGCGGTGCTCTGGTGACGCTCCGGGACCCCTGGTTGTCCTCCCCGGGGAGTAATTGTCGACTCATTCACAAGTCGTCTTACCTCCTTGGGGACCAGGAAACTTCTAGACAGAGTCAGCGTTGCACCATGCCGACGATTGGCGACTCTATGGCGTGTCGGCGGTTCACAGCAACACAATCCGCCGGACCGGCACGGATGTGTCGGCCGTCGAACATTCTCTTGTCAAGGGCACAAGCCTCGCCAGAGGGGCGTATCCCCCCGGTACGAATCGGTTAAAGCGCTATCTAGCACCCGAGTTGACCGTTCGGCGAACGTCGTCACGGCGGGCGACGGACGGCGGCCGGGCGGACTCGGCGCGCCGCGGCGTGTGACATTCCCGATGTTGACGGCGGGAGTTGACCGGACGCCCGCGCGCGGCGCGGGTCGACGAGCCCGGCAATCAGCCGAGCACGGCCCGGGGTTCGGTGTGCGACAGGCCGTGCGCCTCGGCGACGGGGGCCGAGATGACGTGCCCGTCATGGATGTTGAGCCCGGGGACCAGCGCCGGATCGCGCCGCAAGGCGTCGCGCCAGCCGCGATGTGCCAGCTCGACGACGTAGGGCAGGGTGGCGTTGGTCAGCGCGGCGGTCGAGGTGGCCGGCACCGCGCCCGGCATGTTGGCGACGCAGTAGAAGATCGAGTCGTGCACCCGGAACGTCGGTTCGGCGTGGGTGGTGGGGCGCGAGTCCTCGAAGCAGCCGCCCTGGTCGATCGCGATGTCGACAAGGACACTTCCCGGTCTCATTCGCGAGACCAGCTCGCCGGTCACCAGCCGAGGGGCCCGCGCGCCGGGCACCAGAACCGCGCCGATCACCAGGTCGGCGGCGAGCACGGCCCGCTCCACCTCGTAGGCGTTGGCCGCGACGGTCCGCACCCGGGTGCCGAACACCCGGTCGGCTTCGCGGAGTTTGGCGATGTCCCGGTCGAGCAGGGTGACGTGGAAACCCATGCCGACGGCGATCTGGGTGGCCTGCCAGCCGGAGACGCCGGCGCCGATCACCACCGCGCTGCCCGGCGGGGTGCCGGGGACGCCGCCCGGCAGCACGCCGCGGCCGCCGGCCGGGCGCATCAGGTGGTAGGCGCCGACCTGGGGGGCGATCCGGCCGGCGACCTCGGACATGGGGGCGAGCAGCGGCAGCGCGCGGCCGTTCGGCGCCGCGGACTCCACCGTCTCGTAGGCGATGGCGGTGGTGCCCGACGCCAGCAGCGCGTCGGTGCACTCGCGGGAGGCCGCGAGGTGCAGGTAGGTGAAGAGGACCTGGTCCTTGCGGAGCCTGTGGTACTCCTCGGCGACCGGCTCCTTGACCTTCAGGAGCAGGTCGGCGCCGGCCCAGACCTCGTCGGCCTCGGCCAGCACGGTGGCGCCGGCGGCGACGAACTCCTCGTCGGGGATGGCGGAGCCGAGGCCCGCGCCACGTTGGACGTGGACCTGATGCCCGCCGGCCACCAGCTCGTGGACGCCGGCCGGGGTGATGGCCACTCGGTACTCGTTGTTCTTGACCTCGGTGGGAATGCCGACCTTCACGTCGATCACGGTCCTTGCACGCGACGGACAGCTGTCTCAACCAGTGTAAGTAAGGAATCCAGCTTGTCGAGCCTTGCAATCAGTCAATCATTGGCCGAAGGTGTCTGCGTTCCAAAGGTTGGAGCGGTGGCGGCGGGCCGCTCACCGGCCGCCGCCGCCTCGGCCGTCAGCCGCTCGGCGGCGGCCCGGCGGGCGGCGGCCTCGTCGGCGCGGCCGAGCCCTTCCGCGCAGTCGGCGAGCCGCAGCCGCAGTTCCGCCCTGAGCCTGAGGTCCGCGCCCCGCTCCGCGAGCCGCAGGGCGTCCGAGCCGGTGCGCAGCGCCTCCTCGGGGCGCCCGACGCGTTCCTGGGCTCGGGCGACCTCGGCGAGCGCCCTGGCCTGGGCCGGCACGTCGCCGTGCCTGCGGTGGGCGGCGGCCGCGGCCTTCCAGGCCCGCAGCGCCTCGCCCCACTGCCCGGTGCGGGCGAGGGCGACGCCGACCCGGCCGTGCAGCCGGCCCACGCCGGCCAGGTCGCCGCGCGCCTGGCTCATCGGCAGGGCCCGGCCGTACCAGTCGGCGGCCCGCTGCCACTCCCCCAGCTCGGCGTAGGTGTCGGCGACGGACTCCAGGGCCCGCCTGACGTCGTCCGCGTCGGCGCCCTCGGGACGCGGCCCGCGGTCGCTCCTGGCGGCCTCGAGGGCGGCCCGGTAGCGGTCGAGCGCGGCGTGCGGCCGGCCGGCGTCGGCGTCCAGGTCGCCGAGGCTGAGCAGCGCGGCGGTGCGCTCCCTGGTCAGCCGCTGCCGCTCGGCGACCAGCAGGGCGAGCTCCTGCAGCCCGTAGAGCTCTGCCCTGGCCTGGTCGGGCGGCAGGTGGGCGATCAGCACCCGGCTCAGGGTGGCGAGCAGCCGCCTGGCCAGGGTGTCGAGCCCGCCGTCGGTGGCGGCCGTCCTGGCGGCGGCGAGCAGCGCGGGGCGGCGGGTGCCGAGCCAGCCGGCGGCGGCCGCGCGGCTGTCGAAGCGGAGCGCCGCCGGCAGCGCGGCCAGCCACTCGCGCTCCTCGCCTTCAGGCGGCTCGGTGGCGGCCTGGCAGGCGCGCAGCCGGGTGACGACCCGCTCCAGCATCCTGGCCCTGGCCAGCACGGCCTCGCCGGGGCGCTCCAGGGCGGCGAGCAGTCCGGCGATCCGGCCCTCCAGGCAGCCCGGCACCCGGTACTGGTCGGGGAGGCCGCCTGGGCCGGCGGGACCGGCCGGGCGCAGCAGGCCGAAGGCGGTGAGCTCGGCGAGGGTGGCACGGGCGGCGGGGACCGGGCAGCCGACCAGCGCGGCGGCGAGGTGGGCGTCCACCAGGCCGGCGGGGGCGAGGGCGAGGAGCCGCAGCATCCGGGCGGAGGGCGCCGGCAGGGCGGCGTGGACCAGGGCGAAGGCCCGGCCGAGCGGCACGTCGGCGGAGTCGGGGGCCGCGGTGCGGCCGGCGCGCGGCGGCTCGGCCGGGGCGTCCTCCTCGTCGTCCTCCGGCGCCGCGGCCGCCTCGTCCCTGGGTGGCGCGGGTTCGGGCGGCGCGACCGGGGCGGCGGTCTCGTGGATCCGGCGGACGACCTCGGCCACCGGGGTGTCGGGGTGGGCGGCCAGCCAGCCGGCGGCCAGCAGCAGGGCGGCCGGCAGGTCGCCGCAGCGCTCGGCGAGCCGGTCGGCGGCGCTGGGGTCGACGGTGACGCGGACGTCGCCGGCGCCCCTGGTGAGCAGCAGGACGGCGCTGCGCCGGTCGAGGCCGCCGATGGTGCAGGGCCGGACGTCCGGCACGCCGACGAGCGGGCCGCGGGCCACGGCGATCACCAGGCAGGACCGGTCGTCGGGGACCAGGTCGATCAGCGGCTCGGCGTCGCCGACGTCGTCAAGCAGCAGGACGGTGCGGCGCCCGGTGAGCGCCTCCCGCAGCACGGCCGACGCCTCCTCGTCGTCGGCGCCTGGCGGGGCCGGGACGTGGAGCGCGTCGAGGAGTTCGCGGGCCGCCCGCGCGACCGGGACCCGGCGGCCGCCGGGGTCGGTGAGCCGGGCCCGCAGCAGGCCGTCGGGGTAGTCGCCGGTGGCCAGGAGTTCGGCGGCGAACCGCTCGGCGAGCGCGGTCCGCCCGGTGCCGGGACGGCCGGCCACCAGCAGCACCCGCGAGCGCGGCGCCGGGCGGCCGGCGAGGGTGTCGAGGCCGGCTCTCTCGATGTCGGAGCGCAGCGCCGCGAGCTCGCGGCCGCGGCCGAGGAACTCCGCTGACCAGGGCGGTTCGGTGACCTTCTGTTCCGTCACGTCCGTCACGGGGCGAGCGTATGCCACGCCCCGGCGAGCCGGGGCCTGACACGTCTTCAGCCCGTACGGCGCCCCCGTCCGGCCCTGGTCAGAAGGCGAACGGGCGCGCCGGCCAGGGGGCGTCGGCCGGGCGGAGCGCCTCGACGCCTTCCCCGGCGCGGGCGGCCTGCAGGGCGAGCACCCCGACGGCCAGGCAGGTGTTGTGCAGCCGGCCGGCGAACACGCCCCGCGTCAACTCGTCGATCGGCACCTGGGCGTGGCGCATGTCGGCCTCCTCCTCGGAGACCGCGAACCGCTCGCCCTGGGCCACCGAGAGCTCCCTGGCCAGGAAGATCCTGACCGCCTCGTCCGAGCCGCCGGGCGAGGTGTACAGGTCGATCAGGACCCGCCAGTCCTCCGCCTTGACGTGCGCCTCCTCGTACAGCTCGCGCTGGGCGGCGTGCAGCGGGTTCTCGCCCGGCACGTCGAGGAGCCCGGCCGGGATCTCCCACAGCTTGTGGCGGACGGGGTGCCGGTACTGCTCGATCACGGTGACCCGGTCCCGCTCGTCCACCGCGAGGACCGCGACCGAGCCCGGGTGCACCTGGTAGTCGCGGCTGGCGGTCGAGCCGTCGGGCATGACGACCTCGTCGGTCCTGACGCCCGTCTTGTTGCCGGTGAACGGGGTGCTCGTGGCGGTGACCGACCAATGGGCCGGCGTGTCGGCCAGGAAATCCTGCGGCTGCGGCTGATCTGTCATGGCGGTCAGTGTCCCCCACCGTGCGGCGCGGCCAGCTCGCCCGCGCCGGCGGTGAGCTCGGCCGGGTCGGCGGGCGTGCTCACGGAACCGCGCACGGCGGCCCTGATCAGGCCGGCGAACAGCGGGTGCGGCCTGGTCGGCCGGGAGCGGAGTTCCGGGTGGGCCTGGGTGGCCACCAGGTAGGGGTGGACCTCGCGCGGGTACTCCACGTACTCGACGAGCTTGTTGTCGGGGGAGGTGCCGGAGAAGAGCAGCCCGGCCTTCTTCTCCAGCTCGCTGCGGTAGGCGTTGTTCACCTCGTAGCGGTGCCGGTGGCGCTCCTCGACGTACGCCTCGCCGCCGTAGACCTCCCGGACGATGGAGCCCTCGGCGAGCCGCGCCGGGTAGAGGCCGAGCCGCATGGTGCCGCCCATGTCGCCCTCGCCGGCGACGATGTCAAGCTGCTCCTCCATGGTGGAGACCACGGGGTGCGCGCAGCCCTGGTCGAACTCGGTGGAGCCGGCGCCCTCGATGCCCGCCAGGTTGCGAGCGGCCTCGATCACGATGCACTGCAGGCCGAGACAGAGGCCGAGCAGCGGCACCCGGTGCTCCCTGGCGTAGGTGATGGCGGCGATCTTGCCCTCCACGCCACGGTCGCCGAAGCCGCCCGGCACGCAGATCGCGTCGACGTCACCGAGCTGCTCGGCCGCGCCGCCCGGGGTGCGGCAGTCGTCGGAGGTGACCCACTTGACGCGGACCCGCGCGTTGTTGGCGAAGCCGCCGGCGCGCAGGGCCTCGGTGACCGAGAGGTAGGCGTCCGGCAGGTCGATGTACTTGCCGACGAGGGCGACGGTGACGTCGTGCGCGGGGTGGTGGACGCGGCGCAGCAGGTCGTCCCACTGGGTCCAGTTGACGTCCCTGAAGGGCAGGTCGAGGCGGCGCACCACGTAGGCGTCCAGGCCCTCGTCGTGCAGCACCTTGGGGATGTCGTAGATGGACTTGGCGTCGACGCAGGCCACCACGGCGGCCTCGTCGACGTCGCACATCAGGGAGATCTTGCGCTTGATGGCGGTGGGCACGTCGCGGTCGGCACGCAGCACGATGGCGTCGGGCTGGATGCCGATGTTGCGCAGGGCGGCGACGGAGTGCTGGGTCGGCTTGGTCTTGAGCTCGCCCGAGGGGCCGATGTAGGGCAGCAGCGAGATGTGCACCACGAAGACGTTGTCCCGGCCGACCTCGTGCCGCACCTGGCGGACGGCCTCGAGGAACGGCAGCGACTCGATGTCGCCGACGGTGCCGCCGACCTCGGTGATCACGACGTCGACGTCGTCGGTGGCCATCCGGCGGATCCGGTGCTTGATCTCGTTGGTGATGTGCGGGATGACCTGCACCGTGTCGCCCAGGTACTCGCCGCGCCGCTCCTTGGCGATCACGGTGGAGTAGATCTGCCCGGTGGTGACGTTGGCGGAGCCGTCGAGGTCGACGTCGAGGAAGCGCTCGTAGTGGCCGATGTCCAGGTCGGTCTCGGCGCCGTCGTTGGTGACGAACACCTCGCCGTGCTGGAACGGGTTCATGGTGCCGGGGTCGACGTTGAGGTAGGGGTCGAGCTTCTGCATGGTGACCCGGAGCCCCCGGGCCTTGAGGAGGGCACCGAGGCTGGACGCGGTGAGCCCCTTGCCGAGCGAGGAGGCGACCCCGCCGGTGACGAAGATGTGCTTGGTCATCGTGCTGCTGGGCGGCATGGCCAAAGGGGGGCTCCCGTGGGTCGCGACGTCGGATGCGTGGACGGGCCGCCGGGTCGATCCGGGGGGCCGTCGATCGGGTTCGGGGGTTTCGCTGCCCCTCCGCTCCACGGGCTACCAGGGTATCAGTGGGGGAAACCCTGAGCGGCGTCCGCGTGCGCCTCGCGGGAAATCTCGACATTTCCCCTCCAACCCGAACAAGGCCCTACGGCGAATTTCTCGACATCCGCCAAGCGTCAACGGGACCCCCTGGGCACGTCGTATTCTGCTCGGACGCTTGAATGGGCGACGAAAAGCCGCACGTCCCACGGGGGGCGGAGCACGTTCGACTGGAGACGCTAGTGGCCGGGCGCATCGAGGATTACGCACTCATCGGGGACATGCAGACCGCCGCGCTCATCTGCCGGGACGGATCGGCGGACTGGCTCTGTCTGCCCCGTTTCGACTCCCATGCCGTCTTCGCCGGACTCCTCGGCACCGAGGAGCACGGTTTCTGGCGGCTGGGGCCCACGCACGGCAAGGACGCCCCGCCGCCGCCGGCGAGCCGCCGCCGCTACCGGGGGGACTCGCTGGTCCTCGAGTCCGAGTGGGACACCCCGCGCGGCACGGTCCGGGTGATCGACTTCATGCCGCCGCGCGGCGAGGACCCGCCGCAGCTGGTGCGCATCGTGGAGGGCGTCAGCGGCCGGGTGCCGATGCGTTCCACCCTCCGGATGCGGTTCTCCTACGGCGCGGTCGTGCCGTGGGTGCACAAGGTGGACGACCGGACCGTCGCCGTCGCGGGGCCCGACTCCGTGTGGCTGGACACCACGGCCGCCACCTACGGCAAGAACCTCACCACCTACTCGGACTTCACCGTGGCGCCCGGCGACCGGATGGCGTTCACGATCAGCTGGCAGCCCTCCCACAAGCAGCCGCCGCCGGTGCCGCAGCCCGAGGAGGCGCTGGCCGCCACCGAGCAGTACTGGCGCGACTGGGTCGCCCAGTGCACCTACCACGGCCCCTACCGGGAGGCGGTGGTCAGGTCGCTGATCACCCTGAAGGCGCTCACCTACGAGCCCACCGGCGGCATCGTGGCGGCCCCCACCACCTCGCTGCCCGAGGACCTCGGCGGCTCCCGCAACTGGGACTACCGCTTCACGTGGCTGCGGGACGCGGCCATCACACTCTCCTCGCTGCTGCGCACCGGCTACCACGAGGAGGCCAGGGCGTGGCGCGAGTGGCTGCTGCGCGCGGTCGCCGGGGACCCGGAGAACCTGCAGATCATGTACAGCATCACCGGCGAGCGTGAGCTGTCGGAGGCGGAGCTGAGCTGGCTGCCGGGCTACGAGAACTCGCAGCCGGTCCGGATCGGCAACGGCGCCGCGGGTCAGCTCCAGCTCGACGTGTACGGCGAGGTCACCGAGGCGCTGCACCTGGCGCACATGACGGGCCTGGCCCGCAACGACCACGCCAACGTGCTCCAGCTGAAGCTGATCAAGTACCTGGAGGACCACTGGGACGAGCCAGACGAGGGCATCTGGGAGGTGCGCGGCCCGCGCCGGCACTTCACCCACTCCAAGGTGATGGCCTGGGTGGCCGTGGACCGCACCGTCAAGCTGATCGAGTCGGGCGAGGTGGACGGCCCGCTGGAGCGGTGGCGTGACCTGCGGGACGAGATCCACCGGGACGTGTGCGAGAAGGGTTACGACAAGGAGCGCAACACCTTCACCCAGTCCTACGGCTCCAAGGAGCTGGACGCCTCGCTGCTGCTGATCCCGCAGATGGGCTTCCTGCCGCCCGACGACAAGCGGGTCATCGGCACCATCGAGGCCATCCAGCGCGAGCTGTCCACGCTGGACGGCTTCATCCTCCGCTACCCGACCGCCGGCGACGAGGCGGGCGTGGACGGCCTGGAGGGCGACGAGGGCGCGTTCCTCGCCGTGTCGTTCTGGCTGGCCGACGACCTGGCGATGATCGGCCGGGTGGAGGAGGCCCGCAAGCTGTTCGAGAAGCTGCTGGCGCTCCGCAACGACGTCGGGCTGCTCGCGGAGGAGTGGGACCCGCGGCGGATGCGGCAGGTCGGCAACTTCCCCCAGGCATTCAGCCACGTGCCGCTGATCGACACGGCGCTCCGCCTCACCGCCTCCGGCGCGTACAGCACGTACGGCGGCTGACGCCGCCGCGACAGCCGGCCGGCCAAACCGGGCCGCGGCGGAGAGGAGTCGTGCGGTGCCGCAGCGGGGACGGGTCCCTCCCACCCTGGAGGCGGTGGCCGCGCACGCCGGGGTGTCGCGCGCCACGGTGTCCCGGGTGGTCAACGGGACGCCCGGGGTGCGCGCCGAGCTGCGGGAGCGGGTGCGGCGCTCGGTGGCGGCGCTCGGCTACGTGCCCAACAGCGCGGCCAGGAGCCTGGTCACCCGGCGCACCGGCGCGGTCGCGGTGGTGATCGCCGAGCCTGACACCCGGGTCTTCGCCGACCCGTTCTTCGCCCAGCAGCTGCGCGGCATCGGCCACCGGCTGGCCGCGCACGACACCCAGCTGCTGCTGATGCTGCTGGAGGGCCGGGACGACTACGACCGCATCGACCGCTATCTGGCCGGCGGGCACGTCGACGGGGCGCTGATGCTCTCGCTGCACGCCGAGGACCCGCTGCCGGCGATGGCGGCCGCCGCCGGGCTGCCGACCGTCTTCGGCGGCCGCCCGGGCTGGTCGGGCGATGCGGGCGAGCCTGGGCCGCTCTACGTCGACACGGACAACCGGGACGGCGCCCGGCAGGCCGTGGGGCACCTGCTGGCCAGGGGCCGGCGGCGGATCGCCGTCATCACCGGGCCGCTCGACCAGACCTCGGCCGCCGACCGACTCGACGGCTACCTGGACGCGCTCGGGCTGACCGAGCCCGACCCGGCGCTGCTGGCCACCGGCGACTTCACGGCGACCGGCGGGGAGCGGGCGATGGCCGAGCTGCTCGCCGGGTCGCCCCGGCCTGACGCAGTCTTCGCCGGCAACGACCTGATGGCGTCCGGCGCGCTGCGGACCCTGCGGGCGCACGGGCTGCGGGTGCCGGCGGACGTCGCGGTGGTCGGCTACGACGACCTGGGGCCGGCCGCCTGGTCGGACCCGCCGCTGACCACCGTCCGGCAGGACGTCCGGCACATGGGCGAGCTGATGGCCGAGCTGCTGCTCGGTCGGCTCGGCCTGACCGACGGCCCCCAGGCCCCGCTGGCCCCGGTGATCACCCCGGCCAGGCTCGTGGTGCGCGACTCCTCCTGACCGCCTGAGCCATCCGGGCGCCGTCCGTTTCGGATCGACGCGCCCTGAGGGGGCGCGAGGCAGTGTCCTTTTGTGACTCCGCCCTGTGGGCGCGATCAGCCACGACGGCGCCGCGGACGAACGGCAGCCCGCCGCGGCACTTCCCAGCGGAGCGTCACGGTCTCGGCCAGCTCGTCGTAGACGCTCAGCACCTGGGCCACGGTGGTGTCCTCGGTCGGCCAGCTGCCGGCCCTGGCCCGGCCGGCGGCGGCCAGGGTCTCGCGCCGCTCCGGGTCGGCCAGCAGGGCGCGGACGGCCGAGCCGAGCGCCGCCGGGTCGCCGTAGGGCACCAGCACCGCCGCGTCCCCGACGAGTTCCGGGACGCCGCCCACCGCGGTGGCCACCAGCGGCACGCCGTGGCGCAGCGCCTCCTGGGCCAGCGGGGCGCGGCCGGCCCACTCGACGACCAGCAGCGCGGCGTCCGCGACGGGCAGCAGCCGGGCGACGTCGTCGTCGCGGCCGAGCAGCAGCACCGGCAGCCGCTCGCGGTCCACGCGGCGCTGGAGCAGGGCGCGGTCCGGCCCGGCCCCGGCGACGGCGAGCAGCGGCGGAGGCTGGAGCGACCGCCAGGCGCGGGTCGCGGTGAGCAGCACGTCGAGGCTGTGCTCCCGCTCCAGGCGGGTGGCGGTGACCAGCAGTGGCCGGCCCATGGCGCCCAGCTCGGCGCGGACCTTGGCCGGGTTCCGCTCCCGTGCGCCGGCGCTCTCGCTTCTCGTGCGTTGCGCGGGCAGCGCGACCGGCGCGAGCCGTGCGTCGCGCGCCCCGCGGCGGCGGGCCCGGTCCACCAGGTCGGAGGTGGCGCCCAGCACGACGGTGGCGGCGCGCGCCACCACGTGCTCGGTGACGGCCCGCAGCTGGGCGCGGAACCCGGGCGCGGTGGAGCGGGTGTGCCAGGTCACGACCAGCGGCGTGGCGCGGCGGCGCAGCGCCAGGGTGGCGAGCAGCCCGGCCTTCATGCCGTGCGCGTGCACCAGCTGGGCGTCCGCGCAGGCGGCCCTGAGCAGCACGGCGGCCTCGACGCGGGTGCGCATCGGCACGGGCACGAAGCGGGCGCCGGTCCTGGTGAAGTCGTAGCGCCGCTGCGCGGACGGCGGGGCGCACACGGTGACGCGGACGCCGCGCGCCACCAGGCCGGCCGAGAGGGACAGCACATGGGCGCCGGTGCCGGCGCTGCCGCCGCCGAGCACCTGCACCACGTGCAGCGGCCCCCGCCCGCCCGGCGTACTCACGGCGCCGCCTCGTTCGCCGCCTCGTTCGCCGCGGTACGAGGGCGCGGGCGCCTTGTCGACCGGGCCGTGACAGCGACGTCCGGCAGGGCCGGCTCGGGGCGTCGCCAAGGCCCGGGCGGCCTCAGCCCATCGCTCACGGCAACCTCTCGTTCGCTGGGAGTGGAATGGCGTCCAGAATGCCAGGCGCGTGCCGCTTCACGGTAGCGGCCACCACCCGCTCGGGTGAGAGCCGCGTCCAGGTGGAGGGTGCTAGGTGGAGGGGGCCTCCGTCCGCGCCCGCCGCCCGAGCCGGGCGGCGGTGGCCAGCAGCTCCTCTGCGTGGGCCCTGGCCAGTTGGGAGTCCTCCTGGCCGGCCAGCATCCGGGACAGCTCCCGCACCCGGCCCTCGCCGTGCACGGAGCGGACGCCGCTGCGCGTCACCGAGCCGTCGCTGGTCTTCTCGACCACGAGGTGCCGGTCGGCGAAGGCCGCGACCTGGGGCAGGTGGGTGACGACCACCACCTGGGCGGAGTCCGCGAGCTTGGCGAGCCGCCGGCCGATCTCCACGGCCGCCTTGCCGCCGACGCCCGCGTCGACCTCGTCGAAGAGATACGTCGGCACCGGCGCGGCGTCGGCGAACACCACCTCGACGGCGAGCATCACCCGGGACAGCTCGCCGCCCGAGGCGCCCTTGGCGATCGGCCTGGCCGGGGCGCCGGGGTGCGGGGCGAGCAGCAGCTCGACCTCGTCCGTGCCCTGCGGGCCGATGGCCACCGTCCGGCCGTCGAGCTCGACGGCGTCGTCGCCGGCGGCCGCGTCCTGCTGCCTGACCGCCACCTCGATCCTGGCGTGGGGCATGGCGAGCTGGGTGAGCTCCTCGGAGACGGCGGCGGCGAACCGGGCGGCGGTCTCGGTCCTGGCCTCGGTGAGCGCGCCGGCCTGTGCGGTGATCCGGGTGTGCAGGGCGTCGCGCTCGGCGGTGAGCTCGCCGATCCGGTCGTCGTCGCCGTCCAGCTCGGCCAGCCGGGCGGCGCCGCGCTCGGCCCAGGCCAGCACGGCCGCGCAGCCGTCCTCGGCCTCGGCCGGGTTGGCGTACTTGCGGACCAGGTGGGCGAGGATGGCCCGCCGCTCCTCGACGGCGGCCAGCCGCAGCGGGTCGGCGTCGAGCCCGTCCGCGTAGCCGGCGAGGTCCTGGGCGACGTCGGCGAGCAGGATGCCGACCTCGCCGAGGCGGTCGGCGAGCTGGGCCACCTCAGGGTCGTGGTCGCGCACGCCCTGGAGCGCGCGGTGGGCGCCGGCGGTCAGGGTGCCGGCGTCGACCGTGCCGGGGTCGGCCGGGTCGCCGTCGACGGCGGCGTGCGCGGTGGCGGCGGCCGTGGCCAGCGCC
>NZ_BAAGPR010000088.1:0-33012 GCF_054783955.1 Streptomyces mayteni
GGACGCCGCCGGCCGCGCCGCCGGATCCCGCTCCAGCCAGCGCCGCGACCCGCGCGCTCGGCGCGCTGCTCGCCTCGCTGCGCATCACCCCCGCCAGGCCGCCGATCGGCGCCCCGCGCCCGCCGCGCGACCCGGGGCGGGTCTACGCCCCGGGCTCCGACCTGGGTGCCCAGCTCCTCGCCGCCCTCGACCCGCGGCTGCGCGACGGCCTGTACGCCGCCTGGCGCACCGTCGACGTCACCGCCCCGCTCGCCCTGCACGAGCTCCAGGCGATGCGCCAGACCGCCACCCCGTTCGGCGCCACCGCCCCGCTCAAGCCCGTCTACGACGCGCAGGGCCGCGTCATCCGCTACGAGGACTGGCCGCTCACCGGCACCAAGCTCACCAGCCTCCGCGTCACCTACGACGGTGAGGGCGCCGCGCCCCGCCGGGTCGAGCTCTCGCACACCGAGGCCGGCGGCTCGGTGCGGGCCGGCTTCTCGCTGCCGGGCGACGACGGCACCCACGACTTCGGCCCTGGCGCCGTCCGGATCACCACCCACGAGCCGCCGGAGGACGACGAGGGCCCGGAACAGCCGACCGAGCAGGAGCCGGGCGTCGAGTTGGAGTTGCGGCCCGACCTGCCCGAGCGCACCGTCTTCGTGGCCCGCCCTGGCGAGGACGGACTGATCCACGTGGCCGTCGGCGACGCCGACCCCGTCGAGTACCACCTCGCGCCGGGCGACGAGGAGTCCGCCGTCCAGGGCGAGTTGACCGTCACCGTGCGCCGCGCCGCCGAGGGCGGGACCGAGGCCGTGGAGGTGGTGTTCTCCTCCGAACTCGCGCTCACCTCCCGCAACGTCATCGCGCTCGACGCCGTCTACGAGGGCATCGCGCCCGGCAGTTGGGTGGTCGTCAGCCGGCCCCGCAAGGGCGTGACCGGGCAGATACCCGGCGAACCGAAGCTGGCCCAGGTGATCACCCGCGTCGTCGGCGCCCGGGTGCTGTCCCGCGCCGACTTCGGCATCACCGGCAAGGTCACCGAACTGACCCTCCAGGACCCCTGGTTGGACGACGAGGACCGGCTGCTCGCGCACATCAGGGACGCCACCGTGCACGCCCGCGGCGAACCCGTCGCGCTCGCCGACGAGCCCGTCACCGAGCACGTCGCCGGCGACGAGATCGAACTCGACGGCCTCTACGACGGGTTGGCGCCCGGCCGGTGGATCGCCGTCACCGGCGAGCGCGCCGACATCCCCGGCACCACCGGGGTTCCCGGCACCGAGCTGGCGGTGATCGCCGCCGCCGAACAGCGGGTCGACCCCACCAGGCCGGGCGACACGGTGCACACCGTGCTCCGGCTCACCGCCGCCCTCTCCTACCGCTACGCGCGCGCCACGGTGACCGTGCACGGCAACGTGGTGCCCGCCACCCACGGCGCGACCCGCGACGAGACCATCGGCAGCGGCGACGCCGCCCGCACCGGCCAGAGCTTCGTCCTCTGGCAGGCGCCGCTCACCTGGCTGCCGTCCGACTCGCCGCTCGGCGCCGAGTCCACCCTGCGGATCCGCGTCGACGGGGTGCTGTGGCACGAGGTCGACAGCCTGGTCGGCCGCGGCCCGGGTGAGCGGGTCTACGTCACCGGGCGCACCGAGGACGGCCGCACCACCGTGGCCTTCGGCGACGGCGTGCACGGCGCCAGGCTGCCCACCGGCACCGAGAACGTGCGCGCCGAGTACCGGGTCGGCGTCGGCCGCGCCGCCAACGTGCCGGCCGGGCGGATCACCCAGCTCACCACCCGGCCGCTCGGCGTCTCCGCCGTCACCAACCCGGTGCCGGCCACCGGCGGCGCAGACCCCGACCGGCCGACGCCCGCGCCCCGTGGCGCGCCCGGGCTCGCGCCGGCCATCCGCGCCGTACCGCTGGCCGTCTCGGCCCTCGACCGGCTGCTCTCGCTGCCCGACTACGCGGACTTCACCCGCACCAGGGCCGGCATCGGCCGGGCCGCCGCCGCCCGGATCCACGACGGCCGGCGGGCGGTCGTCCACGTCACCGTGGCCGGCGTCGACGACATCCCGCTATCGCCCGACTCCGCCCTGCTGCGCGGCCTGCGCACCGCGCTCGCCGAACACGGCGACCCGGCCCTGCCGGTCCACGTCGCCGTCCGCGAACAGGTGCTGCTGGTGATCGCCGGCAGCGTCCGCGTCCACCCCGACCACACCTGGGAGCTGGTCGAACCCAGGCTGCGCGCCGCGCTCCACGACCGGCTCGGCTACCAGGCCCGCGAACTCGGCCAGCCGGCCCACCTCTCCGAGGTGCTGGCCGCCGCCCAGTCCGTGCCCGGCGTCGACCACGTCGACATCGACGTCTTCACCGGCATCCCAGGGTCGCTGACCCCTCTCGACCTGGAACACCTCGCCGAACGGCTGACCGAGCCACAGCCCGTCGTGGGCGCCGCGCTCGCCAGGCACCGCGTCGAGCGATACGAGGTGCGCGCGGCGGAGGGCGAACACCTCACCGAGATCGCCGCCGCCAACGGCATCACCGTCGCCGAACTGCTGCGCCTCAACCCCGGCATCACCAGCGTCCGACCGCTGCCGCCCGGCAGCCGCCCGGTCGTCTTCCGCGGCATCCGGCCCGCCCAACTCGCGGTCCTCGCCGCCGACCTGCCGGACACCCTGATCCTCAAGGAGGCCCCCCAATGAGCGACGCGCGCGCGGCCGCCGGGCCGCGGATCACAATGGCGCGCGGCCTTCGCCGCGCGGGCGGAGAAGCGAAAGAGGAGACGCCATGAGCCGGGACCCCGACGGGCTCCACGAACTGCTGCCCCAGTGGCACCGGATCCGCGACGCCCAGCAGGGCGAGCCGCTGCGCGCCCTGCTCGCCGTCGTCGCCGAACAGGTCGACCTGGTGCGCACCGGCATCGAGCGGAACTACGACGACTGGTTCGTCGAGACCGCCGACGACTGGGTGCTTCCCTACCTCGGCGACCTCATCGGCTACCGGCTGCTGCCCGGGCACGAGCAGGCCCTCACCACCGACCGCCGGCTCGCCGCCCGCCTCGCGCCGCGCCGCGACGTCGCCGACACCGTCGCGCACCGCCGCCGCAAGGGCACCCTCCCGCTGCTCGAGGAACTGTCCGCCAAGACGGCCGACTGGCCGGCCCGCGCCGTGGAGTTCGCCAGGCTGCTCGCCGTCCACCAGCCGATCAGGCTGTACGGCGACGGCCGGCCGGCCGCCGGGACACCACGGCTCGCGCGGGGCCGCACCGTGGACCTGCGCGACGGCGCCGCCCTCGACCTGGTCGGCGGGCCCTTCGACGCGCTGGCCCACACCGCGGACGTCCGCCGCGCCGGATCCGGGCGCCGGCAGGACGGCCACACCCCGGTAGGCGTCGGCCTGTTCGTGTGGCGGCTGCGCCCGCAGTCGATCTCCCGCGGCCCGGCCTACTGCGTCGACCGGGCCCGCAACCTCTACACCTTCTCCATCCTCGGCAACGACGCCCCGCTGGTCGCCAAGCCGGTGCCCGAGCCGTCCACCACCCACATCGCGACCGTCGACAACGTGCCGGCGTTCCTGCGGCGGCGGCTGCTCGCCGACCGGCTCGCCGACTTCTACGGCCCTGGCAAGAGCCTCGCCATCTGGCGCGACGACGACTTCCAGCCCATCCCGGCCGACGACATCACCGTCGCCGACCTCACCGACTGGGCCTACCGGCCGCCGCGCGGCCAGATCGCCGTCGACCCGGCGCTCGGCCGGATCGCCTTCGGCGCGCGCGGCGCGCCACGCCGCGGCGTCTGGGTCACCTACCACCACGCGTTCCCCGACGAGTTGGGCGGCGGCGAGTACCCGCGCGAGCGGATCACCCCGCGCGCCGCCCGCGTCTACCGGGTCGGTCCCGGCCGGGCCGACGAGCGGATCATGGGCGCCTTCGAGCGGTGGCGCGCCGACCAGGCCGCCGGCCGGGCCACCGGCGAGGCCGTCATCGAGATCACCGGCGGCGGCGCCTTCCAGGAACAGCTGGACTTCGACCTGGAGCCCGGCGACCGGCTCGAGATCCGCGCCGCCGAGGGCACCAGGCCCGTCATCCGGCTCCTCGACTGGTACAGCAACCGGCCGGACGCGCTCAACATCCGCGCCAGGCACGCCGGTTCACAGCCCCCGCGGATCACCCTCGACGGACTGCTGGTCACCGGCCGCGGCATCCATCTCAGCGGCCCCGTCGGCGCGTTGACGATCCGGCACTGCACCCTGGTGCCCGGGTGGACGCTCACCGAACACTGCGAGCCGCACGCCCCGCAGGAGCCGAGCCTGGTCCTCGACCACACCACCGCCTGCGTCGACGTCGAACGCTCCGTCCTCGGCACCATCCAGGTCGTCGGCGACGAGGTGCGCACCGACCCCCCGCACATCCACCTCACCGACAGCGTGCTGGACGCCACCGGCCCGGACCGCGAGGCGCTGTCCGCCCCCGAGTGCCTGCACGCCCACGCGATCCTGCACGCCCGCCGCACCACCGTGATCGGCGAGGTGCACGTACACGCCGTCGAGCTCGCCGAGGAGAGCCTGTTCACCGGCCGGCTGCACGTCGCCAGGCGCGGCATCGGCTGCCTGCGCTTCTGCTACCTGCCGCCAGGATCCCGCACCCCGCGCCGCTACCACTGCGAACCCGACCTGGTGCGCGAGCGGGCCGCCGAGGCCGCCGAGCGCGGCGAACTCGACGCCGGGCACCTGCCCGCGGTCCAGGAGACCGAGGCCAGGCGGGTCCGCCCCGTCTTCGACAGCCTCCGCTACGGCACCCCCGACTACGCCAGGCTCGCCCGCTCCTGCGCCCCCGAGATCACCAGGGGCGCCGAGGACGGCGCGGAACTCGGCGCCTACCACGACCTGTTCCAGCCGCAGCGCGAGGACAACCTGCGCGCCCGGCTCGACGAGTACACCCCGGCGGGAGCGGACGCCGGCCTCTACTTCGCCTCCTGACGTCCCAACGCCCCATGAACCTCGTCAATCTCGTGAATCTCGTGAAGGGGGAGCCCACGACATGCACGGCGACCTGTCCCGCGTGACCTTCCGGCCCGCCAGGCACTACTCGGCGGTCCTGCACCAGCAGGGCCGGGTCCAGCTCGATGCCGACGCCAACGAGCAGATCGCGATCCAGCTGCACCACGCGCGCACGCTGGCCGCCGACCTCATCGGCCCGCACGGCGGACCGGCCCGCGCGCTCGGCTTCTCGATCGGCTACGCGCCCGGCAACCGGGAGCTGGACGACCTCACCATCGGGGGCGGCCGCTACTACGTCGACGGTATCCCGCTCGACGCCGACCGGCCCGCGCCCGGCGTCCCCGCCGAGCCGGGACGGCGCGCCCAACCCGATCCGGACCAGGAGCGGCCCGAGGAGCCCATCACCTGGACCTACTGGGAGCAGCCGGACGGCCACCTCGACCCCGAGGTGGCCGAGGACCGGCTGCCCGACGAACTCCCCTACCTCGTCTATCTGGAGGTGTGGGAACGCGCCGTCACCGCGGCCGAGGACCCCGACATCCGCGAGGTCGCGCTGGGCGGTGTGCTCCCCGACACCGCCGCCCGGATCAGGACGCTCTGGAAGGTGCTGCCGCTGACCGCCGAGCAGCTCGGCGAGATCGAGGGCGAGGGTCCTGAGGCCCGGCGCGCCGCGTTCGCCGCTTGGGCGGCCGGCCAACAGGCAGACTCCTCCTGGCTGGCGGCGCGCGCCGAGCGCCCGGAAGGCTCCGACGACAAGCCGTGTCTGACCCGGCCTGACGCCCGCTACCGGGGCCCCGAGAACCAGCTCTACCGGGTCGAGATCCACGACGGCGGCACCGCCGAGGCCGGCGCCACCTTCAAGTGGTCGCGGGAGAACGGCTCCGTGGTCTTCCCGATCGTCGAAGTCGACGGCACCTGGATCGAGTTGGCCACCCTGGGCGGCGACGGCAAGCTCGACCTCAGCGCCGGCGACTGGGTCGAGGTCCTCGACACGGGCTACGCAAGCCGCCTCCAGCCTGCCGACCTGCTCCAGGTCGAGGAGGTGGACCTGCCGGGCCGCCGCGTCCGGCTGCACGAGGAGCCCGCGCCCGGCGTGGGCCGGGCCCCGCACCGCAACCCCTACCTGCGCCGCTGGGACCAGCGGCCCACCGGCGGGCGCTCCGCCGAGCGGGTCGACGGCGCGCTGCCGATCGCCGAGGGCGCCTGGCTCGACCTGGAGGACGGCGTCCAGGTCTACTTCGAGCCGGGCGGCGACTACCGGGCGGGCGACCACTGGGTGACGGCGGCCCGCACCGTCACCGGCACCGTCGAGTGGCCAAGGGACGCCACCGACGAGCCGCTGCTCCAGGCCCCGGCCGGCATCGCCCGCCACTACGCGCCGCTGGCCTGGATCGCCGCCGACGGCACCGTCGAGGACCTGCGGTACGCCTTCGGCCGGCTCGCCGGGCCGGTCGAGAACGCGATCGAGGGCTGAGCCCATGGCCAGGCCACTCTCCGCCGACCGGCTGGTCGAGGTGTTGCGCGAGGAGGGCGTGACCGTCGTCGAGCACCGCACCTGGCGCACCCACAACCGCGACGCGCGCGGCGCCTGGGGCCCGGTGCACGGCGTGCTGATCCACCACACCGTGACGCGCGGCACCAGGAACTCCGTCGAACTCTGCTACAACGGCCGCCCCGACCTGCCAGGACCGCTCTGCCACGGGGTGATCGCCAAGGACGGCACGGTCTACCTGGTGGGCAACGGCCGGGCCAACCACGCCGGGCTCGGCGACCCCGACGTGCTGGCCGCCGTCGTCAACGAGTCGCCGCCGCCCCCCGCGCGGCGGGCCGCCACCGACGGCAACGCCCGCTTCTACGGCTTCGAGTGCGTCAACCTCGGCGACGGCGCCGACCCCTGGCCCGCCGCCCAACTCGACGCCGTGGAACGGGCGGCCGCCGCGCTGTGCCGGGTGCACGGCTGGACGGAGCGGTCCGTCATCGGCCATCTGGAGTGGCAGCCGGGCAAGATCGACCCCCGGGGTTTCGCCATGGCCGACCTGCGCGGCCGGCTGGGCGAACGGCTCAGCCGCACGCCCGAGCAGCTGGGCGAGGACCCGGAGCCGCCGGCCGAGCCGGCCCACGAGCCGTTCCCCGGCGCCGACTTCTTCGCCGCCGGCCGGCGCAGCCCGATCGTCACGGCGATGGGGTACCGCCTGGTGGCCGTGGGCTGCGGCCGCTACCGGGTCGGCCCTGGGCCGGAGTGGACCGACGTGGACCGCGCCTCGTACGCGGCCTGGCAGCGGCGGCTCGGCTACTCGGGGCGGGCCGCCGACGGCATCCCGGGGCGCGCCAGTTGGGAGCGGCTCGCCGTACCAAGACGCTAGCGCTTGGCGGAGCGGCGGCCAGGCAAACCGCGGGCCGGCTGTCGCTGGTGGCGCCCACGCGGCGGAGCCGCTTGGGTCCGGTCCCCTGACAGGAGCGGGGCGCGGACCGGGTAGTCCGCGCCCCGACTGGCGCCGCTCAGCGGCGGGCGGTCATCAACCGAGCGTCGCCAGCGTCTCGTTGAAGGTCTTCGACGGACGCATCACGGCCGCCGCCTTCGCCGGGTCCGGCTGGTAGTAGCCGCCGATGTCGGCCGCCGAGCCCTGCACCGCGGCCAGCTCCTCGACGATGGTCGACTCCTGCTCGGTCAGCGCCTTGGCCAGGCCCTCGAACGCCTCGGCGAGACCCGGGTCCTCGGTCTGCCGGGCCAGCTCCTGGGCCCAGTAGAGCGACAGGTAGAAGTGGCTGCCCCGGTTGTCGATGCCGCCGACCCGGCGGCTCGGCGACCTGTCCTCGTCGAGGAAGGTGGCGGTGGCCCGGTCCAGGGTGTCGGCCAGCACCTGGGCGCGGGCGTTGCCCGTGGTCGCCGCCAGGTGCTCGAAGCTCACCGCGAGGGCCAGGAACTCGCCCAGGCTGTCCCAGCGCAGGTAGTTCTCCTTGACCAGCTGCTGCACGTGCTTGGGCGCCGAGCCGCCGGCGCCGGTCTCGAACAGGCCGCCGCCGTTCATCAGCGGCACCACCGAGAGCATCTTGGCGCTGGTGCCGAGCTCCAGGATCGGGAACAGGTCGGTCAGGTAGTCGCGCAGCACGTTGCCGGTGACCGAGATGGTGTTCTCGCCGCGGCGGATCCGCTCCAGGGAGAAGGCGGTGGCCTCGACCGGCGCCTTGATCTCGATGGCCAGGCCCTCGGTGTCGTGCTCCGCCAGGTAGCCGCGGACCTTCTCGATCAGCTGGGCGTCGTGCGCGCGGGTCTCGTCCAGCCAGAACACGGCCGGGTCGCCGGTGGCGCGGGCGCGGCCGACGGCCAGCTTCACCCAGTCGCGGATCGGCGCGTCCTTGGTCTGGCACATGCGGAAGATGTCGCCGGCCCCGACCGCCTGCTCGAGCACCGCCTCGCCGGCCCCGTTCACCACGCGCACGGTGCCGGTGGTGGGGATCTCGAAGGTCTTGTCGTGGCTGCCGTACTCCTCGGCCTTCTGCGCCATCAGGCCGACGTTGGGCACCGAGCCCATCGTGGCCGGGTCGAAGGCGCCGTTGGCGCGGCAGTCGTCCACGACGACCTGGTAGATGCCGGCGTAGCTGCTGTCCGGCAGCACCGCCAGGGTGTCCGCCTCCTGCCCGTCCGGGCCCCACATGTGGCCGGAGGTGCGGATCATGGCGGGCATCGAGGCGTCGACGATCACGTCGCTCGGCACGTGCAGGTTGGTGATGCCGCGGTCGGAGTCGACCATCGCGAGCTCCGGGCCGTCGGCCAGCTCGGCCTCGAAGGACGCCTTGATCCCGGCGCCGTTCGGCAGCGACTCGAGGCCCTTGAGGATGCCGCCGAGCCCGTCGTTCGGGGTGAGCCCCGCGGCGGCCAGCGCGTCGCCGTGCGCGGCGAACGTCTTCGGGAAGAACGCCCGCACCACGTGGCCGAAGATGATCGGGTCGGAGACCTTCATCATGGTGGCCTTCAGGTGCACCGAGAACAGCACGCCCTCGGCCTTGGCCCGCGCCACCTGGGCGGTCAGGAACTCGCGCAGCGCCGCCACCCGCAGCACGGAGGCGTCCACCACCTCGCCGGCCAGCACCGGCACCGACTCGCGGAGCACGGTGGTGGAGCCGTCGTCCCCGGAGAGCTCGATGCGCAGCGCGCCGGGCTCGGCGATCACCGCGGACTTCTCGGTGGCGCGGAAGTCGTCCACGCCCATGGTGGCGACGTTGGTCTTCGAGTCGCCGCTCCAGGCGCCCATCCGGTGCGGGTGGGTCCTGGCGTAGTTCTTGACGGCGGCCGCGGCACGGCGGTCGGAGTTGCCCTCGCGCAGCACCGGGTTGACGGCCGAGCCCTTCACCCGGTCGTAGCGGGCGCCGATCTCCCGCTCCTCGTCGGTCCGCGGGTCGTCCGGGTAGTCGGGCAGCGCGTAGCCCTGCTCGCGCAGTTCGGCGATGGCCGCCTTCAGCTGCGGGATGGAGGCCGAGATGTTCGGCAGCTTGATGATGTTGGCGGCCGGCGTCTTGGCGAGCTCGCCCAGCTCGGCCAGGGCGTCCGCGATCCGCTGCGACTCGGCCAGGTACTCGGGGAAGGTGGCGATGATCCGCCCGGCGAGCGAGATGTCACGGCTCTCCACGGTGACGCCGGCCGTCGCCGCATACGCCCGGACCACGGGGAGGAACGAGTACGTCGCCAGGGCCGGGGCCTCGTCGGTGTGCGTATAGATGATGGTCGAGTCTGTCACCGCTACTCCGCTTCACGTTCTCACGTCTACGTCGTCTTGACGTCAAGATATCTCGTACGGGGCCCGGTCCGACAGCGCCCCCCGTCATCGAGCCGCCGGGGCGCCGCCCGCCGTGCTCTCCCGGACGACGAGCCGGTGCGGCGCCACCCGCTCGTCGGGCGGCGCCGGCCGGTCACCGGCCTCACCTGCCTCGCCGGCCTCCGCGATCCGGTTCAGCAGCAGTTCGACGGCCACCGCCGCCACCGCGCCGGTGTCCGGGGCGATCGTGGTCAGCGTCGGCGTGCTGAACCGCCCGGCCTCCACGTCGTCGAAGCCCACCACCGCCACGTCCTCAGGCACTCGCAGGCCGCGCTCGTGCAGGGCCCGCAACGCGCCGAGCGCCAGCTGGTCGTTGAGGCACAGCAGGGCGTCGAAGCGGTGGCCGGCGGCCAGCGCCTCGGCCACGGCCCTCGCGCCGTGCGGCATCCGGAACTCGGCCACCGGCCACACCACCGCCGGGTCGTAGCCGACGCCCGCCGCCTCGTGCGCCAGCCGATAGCCGAGGGTCCGCGCCTCGGCCGTGCCGGGCCCCGGCAGGTCCCGGCCGCCGACGGCCAGGATCCGCCGCCGGCCGAGGCCGAGCAGGTGCTCGGTGGCCTCCCGCGCCGCCAGCGCGTTGTCGATGGCCACGTGGTCCGCGACGCCCTGCTCCACCGTCTCGCCGAGCAGCACCAGCGGCAGCGCGCCCCGCCGCTCCCGCACGTCGCCCGCGGTGAGGGCCAGCGGCGAGAGGATCACCCCGTCCGCGAAGTCGGAGTGGAAGCCGTCCAACGCCGCCAGCTCGTGCTCCCGGTCGGCGCGGGTGCGGTGCACCAGCACCGTGAGCCCGTTCCGCTCGGCCTCCGCGATGATGTTGTTGGCCAGCTCGGCGAAGTACGGGATGTCCAGCTCGGGGACGACCAGCGCGACGATGCCGGTGCGGCCGCGCCGCAGGTGCCGGCCGGCGAGGTTGACGCGGTAGCCGAGCTCCTCGATCGCCTCCCGCACCACCCGCCGGGTCCGCTCCGAGACGTGCTCGTAGTCGTTGATCACGTTCGACACGGTCTTCTCGGAGACGCCCGCGCGCCGCGCCACGTCCTTGATCCTGGGCCTTGGCACCCGACCTCCCTGAGCCGCCCCTGATCCTACGTCCCCACCCCAGGTCGACCCGTCGACGGTCGAGGGGGCTTTACAGGCGATGTACATCGATGTAAAAAGGCCGCGCGTCCAACGACGGGCGCCGGAAGAGGTGCGTTATGAGCGTTGATCACCCCCTTGGTCATCCCCCGGGAGCCGCCGGCCGGCGCGGCCCGGCGGCCCCGCCCCGGCGCGGGCGGCGGCTCCTGCTCGGCATGGGGCTCGCCGGCGCGGGCGCCGCGCTCGCGCCCTGGGCGCTGAGCGGCTGCGCCAGCCCGGCATCGGCCGGCGGCCCCTCGCACCTCAGGGTCTGGGACCCGTTCTCCGGCGGCGACGGCATGCTGATGGACGAGATGATCGCCGACGTCTCGGGCGGCCCTGACGGTTTCGAGATAGACCGCACCATCCTGGAGTGGGGCCCGTCCTACTACACCAAGCTCGCCATGGCCGCCGCCGGCGGCCGGCCGCCCGAGGTGGCGGTGCTCCACCTCTCCCGGATGGCCGGCTACGCGCCTGGCGGCCTGCTCGACCCCTTCGACCTCGACACGCTCGCCGAGTTCGGGATCACCGAGGCCGACTTCGTCCCCGGGCTCTGGGAACGGGCCCACCACGACGGCGGGCTCTACGCCGTCCCGCTCGACACCCACCCCTTCGTCGTCTTCTACGACACCGAGGTCGCCGACCGCGCCGGACTCCTCGACGGCGAGGGCCGGCTCGTCGAACTCGACTCCCCGGAGGCGATGTTGGCCGCCGGCGCCGCCCTGGCCGACGCCGGCGGCGGCGCCGGCGTCCTCTTCGGCCACGTGCTCGACCCGGCGCAGAACTGGCGGCTCTTCCACGGCCTCTACGCGCAGACCGGCGCCACCTTCGCCCTGCCGGACGGCGGCCCGCCGGAGATCGACGCCGACGCGGCGGTCCGCGTCGTCACCTTCATGTGCGACCTCTTCGACGGCCGCGTCAACCCCAACAACCTGGACTACTTCGGCGCCATGGCCGCCTTCAACGGCGGGCGCGGCGGCCTGGTGATGATGGGGGAGTGGGAGCTGCCCACCCTGGCCGCCGCAGGACGCCCACTCGGCGCCGCGCCCTTCCCACCGGTGTTCGGCCGGCCGGGCGCGTTCGCCGACTCGCACAGCTTCGTGCTGCCCCACCAGGACGACCCCGACCCGGCGCGGCGCCGCGAGGCCCACCGCTACGTCGCCGAGATCCTCAGGCGCAGCCTCACCTGGGCGAGCGCCGGCCACATCCCGGCCTACCAGCCGGTGGTCTCCGAGCCCGGCTACCGCGAGCTCGAACCGCAGTCCTCCTACGTCTCGGCCGCCGAGAGCGCCGTCCTCGACCCGCCGACCTGGTTCACCGGAGCCGGCTCCACCTTCCAGAACGAGATGTGCCAGCCGCTCCAGGCCGCGCTGCTCGGCGACGCCTCCCCCGAGTCGGCGGTCGAGCAACTGATCGACGAGTGCGCCCAACTGCTCGACCAGCCCAACCCGGTCGTCTGACCGCCGCCGCGCCCAACCAGCTCCGGAGTCCGCGTGTCCACCACAGCATCGACACCCGAGGCGGCCGCCCGCGCCGGCACGACCGCCACCCCCACCCTGCCGACGGCCGCCGCCCGGCGGGCCGACCCCCGCCGCACCGGCGGCCTCTTCGTCCTCCCCTTCGCCGTCCTCTTCGCGCTCTTCCTCCTCTGGCCCGTGGCCCAGGGCGTCTGGATGAGCCTCACCGACGAGTCGCTGACCCTCAGGGACACCGAGTTCGTCGGCCTCGCCAACTACGCCGAGGCGCTCGGCGACCCCGACATGTGGAGCTCCCTCGCCAACACCGTGTTCTTCACGGTGATCTCGGCGGCGCCGCTCGTCGTCGTCTCGCTCGCCATGGCGCTCCTCGTGCACACCGGCCTCGCCGGACAGTGGGTGTGGCGGCTCTCGTTCTTCGCCCCCTACCTGCTGCCCGTCACCGTCGTCACCATGATCTGGAGCTGGCTCTACCAGCCCGATCTCGGCCTGGCCAACCAGGCGTTGGACGCCGTCGGCATCGGCCCGATCGGCTGGCTCTCCGACGAGTCCTGGGCCATGTGGTCGATCGCCCTGCTGACCGTCTGGTGGACCGTCGGCTTCAACTTCCTGCTCTACCTGGCCGCGTTGCAGTCGCTGCCCGACACCCTCCAGGAGGCCGCCGCCCTCGACGGGGCCGGCGCCTGGCGGCGGCTGTGGTCCATCACGCTGCCCCAACTCCGCCGCACCACCGTGCTGGTGGCCACCCTCCAGGTGCTGGCCTCGCTCAAGGTGTTCGACCAGATCTTTCTCCTCACCAAGGGCGGACCCGACGGCTCCACCCGACCCATCCTCGAGTACGTCTACGACGTCGGCTTCACCGGCTACCGGCTCGGCTACGCCTCCGCCGTCTCCTACCTGTTCTTCGCGCTCGTCATCCTCATATCGATCGCCCAACTGCGGTTCATGCCGCGCCGGGAGGGCTGACCCGTGTCTCTCGTCACCTCCACCACCCGCCGTCCCCGTCCCGTTCGTCGGCACCGCGAGGACCGCGGCGACCCTCCCCCGGCCTGGCGGCCGGGCGGTGCCCCCTTGCTGCTCGGCGCCGGCCGGCTGCCCAGGGTGCTGGCCGGCGGCGCGCTCACGCTGTTCGCCGCGGCGTGGCTGCTGCCGTTCGCCTGGGCCCTGCTCACCTCGCTCCAGAGCGAGCAGGACGCCGCCTCCCCCGGGCTCAGCCCGATCAAGGGCGCCCTCACCCTGGAGGCGTACCGCGCCATCATCGACGGCGGCAACGTGCCGCTCTGGGCGTTCAACAGCGTGCTGATCACCGGCGCGGTCACCGTGATCACCGTCGCCGTCTCCACGCTCGCCGCCTACGGCCTCTCGCGCGGCACCTTCCGCGGCCGCCGGGCGCTGCTCGCCGTCACCGTGGCGGCCATCCTGGTGCCGCCGCAGCTGCTGATCGTCCCGCTGTTCCAGCAGATGCTCGCGTTCAACCTGGTCGACACCTACTGGGCCATCATCCTGCCGCAGACCGTCGCACCCATGATGGTCTTCGTCCTGAAGCGGTTCTTCGACGCCATCCCGCGCGAACTGGAGGAGGCCGCCAGGCTCGACGGCGCCTCCGACCTCCAGGTCTTCCGCTCCGTGGTGCTCCCGCTCTCCCGCCCCATCGTGGCCGCCGTCTCGGTGTTCGTACTGATCGGCGCGTGGAACAACTTCCTCTGGCCCTACATCGTCACCAACGACCCCGACCTGATGACGCTGCCGGTCGGCCTGGCCACGGTCAAGGACACCTTCGGCCTCGTCTACGCCCAGTCCATGGCGTCCGCGGTGGTGGCCGCCGCCCCGCTGATCATCGTCTTCCTCTTCTTCCAACGACGCGTCGTCAGATCCGTGGCCACCACCGGCCTCGGCGGCGCCTGACCCGTTCCTCGGAACATCCCACCCAGCACATCGAGACAGGAGTTCGTGTGCCCACCCCCTCCGCCGTGCCGCGGCCCGAGTACCCGCGACCGCAGTTCGTCCGCGGCGACTGGCTCAACCTCAACGGCACCTGGCAGTTCGCGTTCGACCGCGGCGACAGCGGCCTGGAACGCGGCCTGCTCGACCGTGACCTCGTCGGCGAGATCACCGTCCCCTTCTGCCCCGAGTCGGAACTCTCCGGCGTCGGCGAGACCGACTTCCTGGAGGCCGTCTGGTACCGCAGGACGGTCACCCTGCCCGCCGACTGGGCCGGACGGCGCGCGCTGCTGCACTTCCAGGCCGTCGACCACGACACCACCGTCTGGGCCGACGGCGTCGAGGCCGTGCGGCACCGCGGCGGCTTCACCCCGTTCACCGCCGACCTGGGCGAGGTGCCCGCGCACGGCCGTTCCGTCACCCTCGTGGTGCGCGCCAGGGACCACCGCTCCGGGCCGCAGGCGCGCGGCAAGCAGGCCGTGAAGTACGCCAACCACGACTGCAACTACACCCGGGTCACCGGCATCTGGGGCACCGTCTGGCTCGAGCCGGTCCCCGAGGCCCACCTGCGCCGGCCTCGGATCACCCCCGACCTGGCCGGCTCCGCCTTCCACCTCGAACTGCCGATCTCCGAGAACCGTCCAGGTCACCGGGTCCGCGCCGTCCTCCTCGACGCCGCGGGCGAGGTCGCCAGCGCCGAGGCCCGCGCCGACCTGGACCTGGCCCCCCGCCTCCACCTCCAGGTGCCCGAAGACCGGCGCCGCGTCTGGTGCCCAGAGGACCCGCACCTCTACCAGCTGCGCCTCGAACTCCTCGACGCCGACGGCGCGTTGGTCGACGCGGCGAACAGCTACGCGGGACTGCGCTCGGTCGGCAGGCGCGGCCGGGCCATCACGCTCAACGGCCGCGTCGTCTTCCAGCGCCTCGTCCTCGACCAGGGCTGGTACCCGGACGGGCTGATGACCGCGCCGAGCGACGCCGCGCTGGTCCACGACATCGAACTCTCCCTGGCCGCCGGCTTCAACGGCGCCCGGCTGCACCAGAAGGTGTTCGAGGAGCGCTTCCTCTACCACGCCGACCGGCTCGGCTACCTGGTCTGGGGCGAGTTCGGCGACTGGGGCTGCGCGACCGGCGCCACCGCGGAGAACAACCAGCGGCCCGACGCGTCCTACGTCGCCCAGTGGTTGGAGGCCGTGGAGCGCGACTACTCGCACCCCTCGATCGTCGGCTGGTGCCCGCTCAACGAGACCCACCAGTGGCTCCACGACCGGATCACCGACCTCGACGACGTCACCCGCGCGATGTACCTGGCCACCAAGGCGATGGACACCACCCGCCCGGTGCTCGACGCCTCCGGCTACGCACACCGGGTGCCGGAGACCGACGTCTACGACTCCCACACCTACGAGCAGGACCCGGCCGCCTTCGCCGCCCTGTTCACCGGCCTCGACAAGAACGAGCCGTTCGTCAACGCCTCACCCGACGGCCGCCCGTGGTCCGTCCCCTACCGCGGTCAGCCCTACTTCGTCAGC
Source organism: Streptomyces mayteni (assembly GCF_054783955.1). NCBI lineage: Bacteria > Bacillati > Actinomycetota > Actinomycetes > Kitasatosporales > Streptomycetaceae > Streptomyces > Streptomyces mayteni. The sequence continues at coordinate 15,859 of NZ_BAAGPR010000088.1, forward strand.
GAGTTCGGCGGCATCTGGTGGCACCCGGAGACCGCCGCCGAGGCCCGCGGTGACGACCGGCGCGAGTCCTGGGGCTACGGCGACCGCCCCCGCGACGAGGAGGCGTTCCACACCCGCTTCGCCGGCCTCACCGGCGTGCTCCTCGACCACCCGGAGATGTTCGGCTACTGCTACACGCAACTCACCGACGTCTTCCAGGAACAGAACGGGATCTACCGCTTCGACCGCACCGAGAAACTGGACGTCTCCCGGGTTCGCGCCGCCCAACTCCGGCCCGCCGCCATCGAGTCGACCGACCCCTCTCGGGACGACTGACGCCCGTCTGAAATGCCACGAGCCGCCGCGCGACAAGACCGCCCCAGCGGGTCCCCGCCGCGCGGCGGCTCCGGCACGCTACGCGCCGTCCCGCCGCCACTCGTGCTCCAGCAGCGAGTGGACGATCGAGTCCCGCCAGGCGCCGCGCACATGCACGTGGTCGCGGATCCGCCCCTCCTCCACCAGCCCGGCGCGCTCCAACACCGCCCGCGACGCCTCGTTCTCGGGAGACCTGGCGGCCCAGACGCGGTGCAGCCCCAGGCTGTCGAAGCCCAGCGCGAGCAACAGCGCGACCAGCGCCGAGCCGTAGCCGATCCCCCAGCGGTCCGGTCGGATCGCGAAGCCGATGGTGGCCGCCCGCTGCCCTTCGAGTGCCAGTCGTGCGAACCCGATCAGCCGGCCGCCGTCGGCCTCGCACGCGGCCAGTGCGTACTCGACCCGCGGCCGAGTCACTGCCGACACCATGCAGCCGGCCACGATCTGCCCGACCTGCTCGCGGGAGCGCGGCTCGAACGAGAGGTGCCGCGTCGCCTCCTCGTCGCCGTAGACGGCGTGGACGTCGTCGACATCGTCGAAACGCAGTTCCCGCAGGGCGAGGCGCCCATGGGCGAGGGTCACCGGATACATGTCGGGTGACCCTATCGGGGCCCGTCGGCGCGAAGGGGCTCCGCGCCGGAAACCCCGCCCTATGCTGACAAGTGACCAACTGGCCGACACGGACGGGGTTCCGTCATGCGTGACGATGGCTCACGAGGTGACCGACTTCGAGAAATCCGGCGCGCCCGGGGGCTCACCCAGGAAGGGTTGGCCGAGCGCGCCGGGTTGAGCCTCGGAGTGGTGAAGAAGTTGGAGCGCGGCGGGCAGGCGCGAGTGGAGACGTATCACGCTCTCGCCCGCGCACTCGGTGTGCGCACCAGCCGACTGATCGACGGCCCGTCGCCGCACGCCGAGGCGCGGGACTCCGACGCCGACAACGCGGCACTGATGCCACTGCGGCAGGCCATCGCCCCGGCCGTGACCGCCCTCGGCCCGCTCTCCCCCCGCATGGACGCCGACCCGGAACCGGACCTCCACCACCTCCGGCGGGCCGCCGACGCCGTCGCCGAGGCGTACTACCGGGACGCCTACGGCACCGTCGCCGAGTCCCTGCCCGCGTTGATCCGCTCGGCCCACACCGCGGTCGGGCACTACGACGGCGGGCCCGAGAACACCGAGGCGCGGCGGCTGCGCGGGCGCGTCCTCCAGATGGCCGGCCGCTACCTCGTCCAGGTCCGCGCCTACGACCTGGCACACACCGCGCTGCGGGATGCCGTACAGGACTCGGCGGCCGTGCACGACCAGGGCGGGGTCTCGGCGTCCGTCTACCAGCAGGGCTGGCTGCTGATCCGTCAGGGCCGGCTGGACGAGGCCGAGCAGGTGTCGATCGCGACGGCCGACCAGTCCGAGCCGCGTGTCTCCCGGGCGACGAGGGCGGACCTCGGCGCCTGGGGCAAGCTGCTGGTGCACGCGTCCAGCGCGGCGGCCAGGAACAACCGGCCGACGGAGGCTCGCGAGATGCTGCGGCTGGCCCGCACGGCCGGTGTGGCGCTCGGCAAGGCGACGGCCGTCGACACGGGGACCTGGGGCAGGTTCGACTGGCGGACGGTCGCCTACCAGGCGATCGAGAACGCGATGACGGCGGAACAGCCACAGCGGGCGCTCGGTCTCTCCGAGCGGATGCCGCCCCCGCCGACGCCGACGTTCGGGCGGCGACACCTGCTGGATGTGGCGATGGCCCACGCCATGGAGGGCACCGGCGACGAGGCGCTGGCGATCCTGGGCCGCCTGCACCGGATCTCCCCGGAGTGGCTGCGGCATCAGCAGATGGCCAGGGACGTGTTCCAACGGGTACAGCGCGGCCGTCGGCGCCCGCTGACCCGCGAACAGGCCACGCTCGGGGCGTACCTGAGGGCCCTGTAACAGGCGGCCACGTTCCGTGGCAGCTCCGGTACGGGAACTCCGTGAACGACCACGCCCCATGTCTGTAGCGTCACCATCACTCCTCGTAGCGTCACCGGCATGGACGAGACCGCGCACATCCTCATCGTGACCGGCCTGGAAGGGCCCGTGAACAGCCTCGCGCCGGTGACGTGCGGCTACTGCGACCGCGAGATCGTGTCCGACAACGACCACGCAACCAACTGCTGCTGGCGCCCCGGAACGGCGGCCGCGCGATGAGCGAGGGGACCCGCACGCGGTGGGCCGCGCACGCGCTGATGGGCCACCTGGTAACCGACCCCGCCACGGGCAAGGCCGGGCGGCTGGACGGTGTCCTGCAGTTCGTGGCCAAGGGCTCCGGCCGGGGCGTCGCGGCCGAGGCGCACGTCCGGCCGGTCGACGGCAGCGGCTGGGAGTGGAAGGCCAACGTCGACACCCTGGTGGCCGTGTCCAGTGCCGAGGTGTGACACGCGCGGTGCGCACCGGGGCGCCCGCCGGCCGCTGCCTCTCGCGTGCCGCGCTGCTGCTTCAGGCGGCGCTCCGGTGACCGTGCACAGTCTCCCAACGGGTCGGTCGGGGGCCGGTTCGGGTGTTGAGTGTGACGCTATGCCCACTATCCGCTGCCTGGAATGGGCGTAGCGTCACAGTCGTTGGCCCACCTCCTTCGAAGCCGACCCGCCGGCGCCCGGGCCCGTCGGTCCGACCTGGAGCCGTCGTCAGCCGGTGAGCACGGCCGCCAGAGCGGCGTAACGTGCGCGTTCCTCCGGCGTCAGGTTGCTGAACCGCTCCGTCGCCGCGGTGCCGAAGCGGTGCCGGATCCGCTCCCTGAGCTCATCGCCGGCACGCGTGAGCACGACGCGGCTGATCCGCCGGTCCCTGGCGTCCGGCTCGCGGGCGAGCAGGCCGCGCTTCTCGAGCCGGTCCACCATGCCCGTCACGTTCGTCTTGTCGCAGCCGAGCATGGTGGCCAGTTCGCCGAAGGACGGCCTGCGGGACAGGGCGCACAGCAACTGGGTCTGCTGGCTGGTCAGTTCGAGGTCGCGTGCGATCTCCGTGTAGAGCAGGGCGACCTCGCGGTGCAGCGCGGCCACCGCGGCGGCGAGGTCTTCGGAGGTCATGCGGTCAGTCTACTGAGCTGATGGTTGACATCCTCGACCAAGAAAGTCGATGATCTCGACTATCGGCATCATCAGCCATCTGGACGAGTGGAGGACGGGCACGTGTCAGTCGGAAGGGTCGCCCTGGTCACCGGGGCTTCGCGAGGAATCGGGCGGGGCATCGCCGAACGGCTGGGAGCGGACGGGGCGCGGGTGATCGTGAACTACCGTGACGACGCCGTGGCCGCCGCCGAGGTCGTGGCCAACGTCGAGAGCGCCGGCGGCCACGCCACGGCCGTACGCGCCGACGTGGCAGACCCGGACCAACTACGCGGGTTGTTCGAGACGGTCGAGGACACCCACGGCGGCCTCGACATCCTGGTCGCCAACGCGGGCGTCGCCCGGTTCGCGTCGCTGGCCGACGCCACCGACGAGGACTACGAGCTCCTCTTCAGCACGAACACGCGGCCCGTCTTCTGGGCGTTGCGCGAGGCGGCCCACCGCCTGCGCGACGGCGGGCGCGTCGTCGTGATATCCAGCGGGGTGACCGTCACGGCGCGGCCGTCCGCCGGCCTTTACGCGGCCAGTAAGGCGGCCGCTGAGCAGCTGGTTCTGTCAGCGGCGAAGGAGTTCGGGCCGCGCGGGATCACCGTGAACAACGTCCTGCCCGGCGCGACCCGCACTGACACTCTGCTGTCGACCACGTCTGCCGAACAACTGGCGGAAGCCCGCGCGCGGGCGCCCCTCGGCCGTCTCGGCGAGCCCTCCGACATCGCGGCGGTCGTGGCCTTCCTCGCTTCGCGGGACGGCGGCTGGATCACCGGCCAGACCATTCACGCGGGCGGCGGCCTGTTCTGACGCCTCAGCCGGCGCCCGGGCCGCCGAGCGCGGCCGTCGCGTAGTACGGCTTGCACACGTCGCCGTCCCAGTCGGTGGCGATCTGGAACAGGCGCCGACCGTCCGCCGAAGGCAGCAGCGGGGAGCTGTAGTTGGGGCAGAAGTTCACATAGGGCGCGGGCACCGTCACCGGTGACGCGACCGCCTCCCAGGGGCCCTCGCCGTTCGCCGCGTTGACCAGGACCGTGCGCCCGTTGCCGGCGGCCGTCGTGCCGTCCCGGTTGAGCAGCATCTGGCCGACCAGCACGATCCGCCCGTTCGGCGAGCCGTCGGGCGCCGGCGCCCAGGCGACGGTCGGGGTGGCGCGGAAGTACCGGCCGTCGGCCGTCTCGGGCCGGTAGCCGAGGTGCGCGGGATCGCCCCAGCTCCAGCCGTCGGGGGAGGTGCGGTAGTGCACCACGCACTGGCACTGGCCGCCCGGGTTGCAGATCTCGAAGCTCATGACGTAGGTGCCGTTGGGCAGTTGGCGCACCACCGGCATCCCCGGCCGGTCCGGCTGCCAGGCGCTGGCCACCGTGTCGTGCCGACCGCTCCAGGTGACGCCGTCGTAGCTGCGCACCGCCACCAGCTTCTGGCTGTGGTCGGGGTCGGTCTCGTCCGAGTAGTGGCAGACCAGCGCGCCGTCCGCGGCGACCGAGAACTCGGGCTCCCAGAGCCCCGCCGTGCCGGTGGCCGTGGCGCACGACGACAGGTAGGACCAGCTGCGGCCCACGTCGTCGCTGCGCCAGATCCGCAGGTCCATCCGGCGGTTCGCCTCGTCCTGCCCGGCCGAGGAGGCCCACAGCAGCGTGCCGGCCCGCAACGCGCCGATCTGACGCGGCAGTTCGTAGAGGGTGGCGCAGCAGAGCCCCTGCCCGCCGGTCGATTCGGGATCGGCGACGGTGCCGACCTGCCGGAAGGTGGCGCCGTCGTCGGTGCTCTCGTGGATCGCGCCCAGGCCGTTGTCGCCGTCGAAGGTGACGACGCTGGCCAACACCCGCCCGTTGGCCGCCCCGTTGTGGGCCAGCCGGATGGCCCGCGGGTAGAGGCCCGTGTCGTCCCGCAGCGGTGTGCCGGACGCGGTGGGCGCGACGCCGGTCTCGGACGACGCGGCGACGGGTGGGGGGTCGGCGGTAGCCGGCGTGGCGGCGGCCGGCACGGCGCACAGCAGGGCGAGCAACGCGCCCGCGCGGCCGATCGAACCGTCAGCCAGGAGGCCGCGCGGCCTCAGACGCGGCCGCGCGCAGCTCCCGTACCAGCGCGCGCACGGCGGCTGATCCGGCCAGCTCCGGGGTGGTGACATAGCCGACCCGGCGGGTCGGGCGCTCGGGGCCGAGGTCGGTGATCTCGATCGAGTCGGGGGCTCCGGTCAGTGAGAGCATCGGCATGATCGCCATGCCGTGGCCGCCGCTCACCAGGGAGAGCACGGCGCCGTCGTCCTCGGCCTCGATGGTCGCCTTCGGGATCCAGTCCTGCCCCGCCCACCAGGCGCGCGTGTACGAGCCGCAGTTCTCGGCCCAGTCGACCAGCGGCAGCGACCGTGGCGCGGTGTGGCCGGCGGGATGCGCCAGGGCGTAGGGCTCCTCGACGAGGCCGTTCGCGACCAGGCCCTGGGGAAGCGACGCCGAGCCGCCGAGCGTGGCGATGCCGATGTCGGCCTTGCCGTCCGCCACCTCGCCCGCCGCACCGCGTCCCAGCTCGCGGATGATCCGGACCCGCGGCTCGATTCCCGGGTGTTCGGCCCGCAGCCGCCGCAGCACGGGCGGCAGCAGGTGGAGCGCGGCGCTGCGGAAGGCCACGATCCGCAGCGGCCCGGCCGCCGCCCGTCCGGTGGCCGCGCCGCGCGCCTCGGCGGCCAGCACCTCGAGCAGCCGGAGCACACGGCGGGCGTGGGCGACGGCGCTCGCGCCGGCCGGCGTCGGGCGGGCGCCGGCGCGGCCGCGCTCGAAGAGGACCGCGCCGATCCGGCGCTCGCTCCCGCGCACCGAGTGGGAGACCGCGGACTGGGTGAGCCCCAGCGCGACGGCCGCCGCCGAGAAGCCGCCGGCGTCCGCGACCGCCACCAGGACACGCAGTTCGTGCGGGGCGAGATCGGAGTCTGTCGTGCGGGGCACGGGGCGTTCACCTCGAGGTATGAGGACTGCTCATGGAACGGTGCGTCGGATGAGCCCAACCGGCTGCCGGAGTGGCGTATTCCCGGCCTACGGTCCGGGGCATGAACGAGACCGCGCTCACCGTCCAGCAGACCGCTCGCCCGCACGGCTTCCCCACCGCCGAGCATTTCACCCTCGTCGAGTCCCCGGTGCCCACCCCGGCGGCCGGCGGCGCGCTCGTGCGGAACCTCTACTGGTCGGTCGACCCCTACCACCGCGAGATGATGGACGACGTGCCAGGCGGCTTCGCGCTCGGCACGCCGCTCGAAGGCCGCACCATCGGGCGGGTGGTGGCCTCGCGCACGCCTCAACTGGCCGAGGGCGACCTGGTGTTCCACCGTCAGGGCTGGCGCACCCACGCGGTGGTCACGCCCGAGGAGATCCGGCGGCTGCCCCACCTGCCCGACGTGTCACCCACGGCCCACCTGAGCGTCCTGGGCGGCACCGGCCTGACCGCCTACGTGGCGCTGACCCGGATCGCCAGGTTCCAGGCCGGCGAGGACCTGTTCGTGTCCGCCGCCGCGGGCGGCGTCGGCACGGCGACCGGGCGGTTCGCCAGGCTGCTCGGCGCCGGGCGGCTGGTGGGCAGCACGGGCTCGGCGGCCAAGGCCGACCACCTGGTGCGGGAGGTGGGCTACGACGCGGCGTTCGACTACCACCAGGGGCCCGCCGCCGAACTGCTCGCCTTGGTCGCGCCGGACGGCGTCGACGTGTTCGTCGACAACGTCGGCGGCGAGCAACTGGGCGCTGCGGTGGGCGCGTTGCGCGAGTTCGGGCGCGTCGTCCGGGTCGGCACCATCAGCGGGTACAACACCCCGGACGCCCCGCAGCCGAGCTTCGACCACGCGGCCGTGGTGGAGAAGAGCATCCGCATGGAGGGCTTCCTGGTGCGGAACCACCGGCATCTCCAGGAGGAGTTGCACGAGTTCGCCGTGCCCCTGCTGCGGAGCGGACGACTCCCGCTCGACGAGACGGTGGTCGACGGCTTCGAGCACATCGTGGACGCGTTCCTCGGCATGCTGCGCGGCGAGAACACCGGCAAGACCATCGTCCGGGACCACGCCGAGCTCGCGGCGCTGACCTGACGCCCCACGTCACAGCCAGGTCGTCGCCAGCCAGCCGGTCGCCATCGCGGCGAGCAGTAGCGTGCCGTTGAGGGCGATCCGGCGGTCGCCGAGGCGCAGGTGGACCCGGATCGCGCCGAGTTGGAGGACCACGAACCCGATCGCGGCGGCGAGCGCGAGCCAGGGCGCGACGCCGGTGAGCGGCGGCAGGACGAGTCCGATCGCGCCCAGCACCTCGATCAGCCCGATGGCTCGAACGGCGGGCATCGGCGTGCTGTCCACCCAGGCCATCATCGGCCGGAGCCGATCCCGGGAGCGGACCGCCTTCAGGCCACCCGCGTAGAGGTAGAAGGCGGCGAGCAGGCCGGCGAAGAGCCAGTACGCGACGTTCACGCGTCCTCCGGCCGTGGCGCGGCGACGTCGGTGGCCGGCTCGGTGGCGTAACGCCTCATCGCCCGGACGTTCGCCTCCGGGGTCGGCTTCCGGCCGCCGGCCATCAGGGCCTGGAGGTCGCGGAAGTACCGCACGTACCGGTCCGGCGTGAACGTGCTGAGCATGACGGCCGGTTGGTCGGTCACGTTGGCGAACGTGTGCGGGGCCCCGGGCGGGACCATCACCAGCGTGCCGGGCGTCGCGTCGTGCTCGTCCTCCCCGACGGTGAACCGCACGGTGCCGGAGACGACGTAGAAGCCCTCGTCGTGCTCGGCGTGCCGATGCTGGGGCGGTCCCGGCGTGTGGGGCGCGAGGATCGACTCGGCGATCCCGAGCCGGTGCCCGGTGTTGCCGCCGTCCTCCAGGACGCGCATGCGGGTGGTGCCCAGCAGGATCGTCTCGCCGTCGTCGGGGCCGACCACCGACACGGGCGGGTCGGCGATCGGGGCACTGGCCTCGGGTACGTCGCTCATGCCCCGATTCCACGACCGCGGCCCCAGGACTGTCCAAGACCTGTTCCGCGCGGGCGATACCCTCCGGGTATCGTCGCAGCATGGAGCTTCGAACCCTGCGGTACTTCGTGGCGGTCGCCGAGGAGCTCCACTTCGGTCGGGCGGCCGTCCGACTGCACATGAGCCAGCCGCCGTTGAGCCGGGCGATCCGGCGGCTGGAGGCCGAGATCGGCGCCACGCTCTTCGACCGATCCTCCGCCGGCGTCGCCCTCACCCCGGTCGGTGCGGTGCTGCTCGACGAGGCGCGCGCCCTGCTCGACCACGCCGACCGGGCGCGGGTGCGCCTCGCCGCGGCGGCCGGCGTCGCGACCCTGACCGTCGGACTGCTCGGCGACAGCACCGACCCGGGCGTGACCCGGCTGGCCGACGCCTACCGCGGGCGGCACCCGCACGTCGAGGTCCGGGTTCGCGAGACCGACCTGACCGATCCCACCTGCGGGCTCTCCGCCGGCCTGGTCGATGTCGCCCTGACCCGGGGGCCGTTCGACGAGACCGGCCTGACCGTGCGCGAGCTGCGGGCCGACCCGGTGGGGGCGCTGCTTCGGACCGACGACCCGCTGGCCGGCCGCGACTCCCTCCGGCTGGCGGACCTGGCCGACCGCCGCTGGTTCCGGTTCCCGGCGGGCACCGACCCCGGCTGGCAGGCGTACTGGCACGGCGCGCGGCCCCGCGAGGGCCCCGTGGTGCGCGCCGTCCAGGAGTGCCGGCAGGCGGTGCTGTGGAACGGCACGGTCGGCATGACGCTGCTCGACCACGAGCCGGGCGAGGGGCTCACCGTGGTGCCGCTCGTCGACATGCCGCCGAGCCGCGTGGTGCTGGCGTGGCCCACGGGCGACCCGAACCCGCTGGTCCGCTCGTTCGTCGCCGCCGCGATCGCCGCCTACCGCGGCTGAGCGCGCCGCCGAGGGGGTGTGCCGCCGAGGGTGGGTGTGCCACGCCCATGACCGGGGCACCCGGGTCGAACCGTGCCTGGAGCGGCCCCCGGATCCGCAGCACGGTGGGGACATGACTTCTTCGACCACCGTTTCGTCTTCACCTTCCGCCTCGATCGCCGACGTTCCCGCCGCCGGCGGCCCGCTCGCCGGCCGGGTGGCCGTCGTGACCGGCGCCACCAGCGGCATCGGTGTCGCCACCGCCCGCCGGCTGGCGCTCGCCGGCGCCTCCGTCGCCCTGCTCGGCCGCCGCGCGGACCGGCTCGTCGAACTGTCCGACGAGCTGCGCCCGACGGCCGCCGGCCAGGTGCTGCCGGTGGCCGCCGACCTCGCGAACCCCGACGCCCTGACCGAGGCGGCGGCGACCGTGCGTTCCGCGCTCGGCCGGGTCGACCTCGTGGTGGCCAACGCGGGCGCCATGCTCGGCGCCCCGTTCGAGACCGCCGACACCGCCGAGTGGGACCGCATGATCGACGTCAACCTGCGCGGGCTGCTGGGCACCGGCCGGGCCTTCGTCGACGACCTGCTCGCCGCCGCGGCGGACGGCCCGGCCGACCTCGTACACATCGGCTCCATCGCCGGGCACGCCCTCTACCCCAACTGGTCGGTCTACTGCGCCACCAAGGCCGCCGTGGCCCAGCTGACCCGCAACCTGCGGGTCGAACTCGGGCCGCGCGGCGTGCGGGTGCACACCGTGGAGCCGGGCGTCACCCACACCGAGCTGGGCGACGACATGCGGGACGGGGAGATGCGCGACGCCCTGGCGCGGATGCGCACCGACCTGCCGCCGCTGTCCGCCGAGGACCTCGCCGACTCCGTGACCTACGCGGTCTCGGCGCCCGCCAACGTGAACATCGCCGAAATGGTGGTGGTGCCGGTGCGGTTCGGCTGACGGGGGACGCGACGCGGACCGTGCGCGGCGGCGCCCCCGCCGCGCACGGCCGCCGGCCCTACTCCGTCACGAACGTCGTCACGCTCTGCGCGGGAAGCTGGCCCGTGAAGACGCCGTTCGACATGCTGATCCTGCCCTGCGCCGCGACCGTGCGGCTCGCGTCCGTCAGCCAGGACGACACCCCGGCCGAGGTGTTGCCCTGCAGGGTGAACGGCTGACTCACCGACGACGTCCCCTTGTTGACGGCGACGACGACGATCCTGGAGCCGCTGCCCCGGTACGCGGAGACGTAGACGTTCGACACGGGGTTCGGGGTCGCGTCGATCCGCACGTGACCCGGCCGGACGAACCGCGCGAAGTGCGCCATGCTGGCGCCCCGCTTGCTGATCCGCCCGTCCTCCCGCATCGGGCCGTAGCCGCGCCGGATGTACCACCACACGTACGTCTGGAACTCGGCGTCCACCATGGCGCGGTGGACGTGTTCCCCCACGTCGAGCGCCTGCGGCCAGAGGTCGGCCGAATCGCTGCTGTTGGGGTAGTAGACCTCGGTCATCCACAGTTCCTTGCCCGTGCCCCGCTGCTTGAAGAGGGGGTAGGGGAAGTTCCCGAACGACGTGCCGTAGAGGTGGGCACCGAGGATGTCCAGGTTGGCCAGCGCCTGGGCGTCGTTGAGGATCGGGTCGGAGAAGCTCTTCACGTACTGGAACGACTCGGGCGCGATGACCCTGGTGCTGATCGAGCCGGCGTTCTCGCGCAGGAAGCGGATCATCTCGGTCGGCGTCCACCACGTCCAGTCGTGCGCGTAGTCCGGCTCGTTCTGTACGGAGATCGCGTACAGGTTCACGCCGTTGTTCCGCATGAAGACGACGAAGTCGTCGAGGTACTGCGCGTAGGCGCCGTAACTGTCGTACCGCAGCCGCCGCGCGTTGGTCTGGCTGCCGCGCACGAAGGTCTCGACGAGGTTGGCCGGGGGATTCCACGGCGACGCGATGACGGTCGCGCCGAGCTCGATCGCGCGCCGCGCCGTCGCCACCTCGCGGCTCCAGTTCGCCCGGTCCTCGTGGACGGGGATCCGCAGCACCGAGAACCCCAACTGCCCCTCGCCGCCGCCGAACGCCGTGTCCCGCTGGGCGGCCGTCAGGTCGCTGATCCAGACCGTGTGGTTCATGCCGCCGAAGCCGCGGATCGTCTGCCGTGCCGCCGAGGGGTTGACGATGACGTCGGCGGCCGCGACCGCCGGTGGTGCGCTGGCCGCCGCCGCGGTCGGCGTCGCGGTCGCGATGACGGGTAGGGCGCCCATCGTCGCCAGCACGGCCCTTCGACTCGGCGGCTGCTGCTCGGTGACCGGGGAATCGTCCCGACGTGACGTCACTGTCTCTCCTCCTGAACGGTGGCGGGTGATCCGTTGATCCGTTCGGGAGCGCTCCCAATCGCGTCCATGACAAGGGTGTCGGTGTGTCCGGTGGTTGTCCAGTCGTGGGACCGGATCCACGCTCGGCGTCGGCGGCCCGCTGATCGCCGTCCTCGGCGCCCTGCTGCCGGCCGGCTGGGCGGCCGGGGTCCGCACTGCCACCGCGCTGCGGGCGGAGTGAGCACCCGGGGGCTCGAGTCCCCCGTTTCTTATCCACCTTGACGCAATCCGCGCTCCCGCCGCCCTCCCGGTGCCACCCTCGGGGACACCGGGGGGCGGAGGGCTGTCGCCCGGGCAGCGAAGTGACCGAGGAGGTCGTCGGATTGACTGTCGCCATCAACCCGTCGGAGGGCGCCGGTGGCCTCGCCATCACCAACGGCGGTGGCCGGCCCGACAACGTGCGGCAGCTGTTCCAGGCGAGCACCGCGCACAGCCCCTCGTTCTTCTCGCTCTCCCGAGCCGGCGGCGCCGACGGCACGGTCGACTTCTGCATCCCGTGCAACCCGTACTTCCCCACCCCGGCCATGTTCGAGCAACTGGCCCGTGAGCTGCGGGGGATCCTCACCTACTACCCGAGCGGCGCCGACACCATCGCCGCCGAACTGTGCTCCGTGCTCGGCCTCAACCCGCAGACCGTCGCCATGGGCAACGGCTCGACCGAGCTGATCACCTGGATCGACCACCTGCTGGTCCGCGAGAGCCTCGCCATCCCGGTGCCCACCTTCGGCCGCTGGACCGACCAGCCCATGGAGACCGGCAAGCGGGTCGACATGTTCCCGCTGCCCGAGGAGCGCGGCTACGCCCTCGACCCGGCCGCCTTCGTCTCCTTCATCCAGTCCAGGGGCTCCCGCACCGCCGTCATCTGCAACCCCAACAACCCCGACGGCGGCTACCTGCCCCGCCAGGCCGTCATCAGCATGCTGCACGCCCTGATCGACCTCGACCTGGTGGTGGTCGACGAGTCCTTCATCGAGTTCGTCAGCTGCGAGCCCAACCCGAGCGTCGCCCAGGAGGCGGTGCTGCTGCCCAACGTCGTCGTCCTGAAGAGCCTCGGCAAGAACTTCGGCCTGCACGGCATCCGCTTCGGCTACCTGGTCGCCAACCCGGCGCTGGCCAGGAAGGTGCGGGACGCGCTGCCCAAGTGGAACCTCAACTCCCTAGCCGAATACGTGGTGTTCGCCCTCAAGGAGCACCGCCAGGAGTACCGGCGGAGCCTCCAGCAGGTGCACGCCGACCGGCAGGAGATGCTGCGCCAGCTCAGCAAGCTGCCCGGCATCACGGCCTTCCCCTCCCAGGGCAACTTCATCCTGGTCAAGCTCCCCGAGGGCGTCGACGGCGCCCTCCTCCGCGACCGGCTGCTCGCCGAACACGGCGTGCTGGTCCGCGAGTGCGGCAACAAGCTGCACAGCAGCAGCTCCTACCTCCGCCTCGTCGTCCGCCCCCAGGCCGACGTGGCGCGGCTGCTCACCGGCCTGTGCCAGGTCCTCTACGGCAGCGACTGGTACGTCCCGGCCCCCGTCCCCGCCCAGCACGCGCTGCCGGCCGGCCAGGAGTCCCCCGGTTACTGGGGGGCGTGAGACCACGGGCCAGCCGCGAGGGGCTGGTCCCCGGCCAGGTGAACGGGGCCGGTCCGTCCGTCTGGGTGTGGCGGCGGACCGGCTCCGGTGGTGGATCAGCGACTGACCACGCAGGCGCGGTCGTTGAGGTTGAAGCGGCCGGGTGGCGAGGCGTCGCCCGTGTGGCTGGCCAGATAGCCGAGGGTGATGCTCGCGCCGGGTGCGATCGCCGCGTTGTGGGTGGCGCTGTTGGCCCGCACGATGTCGCCCGACTGGGTGAGGTCGGTGTTCCAGTCGGAGACGACCGACTGGCCGAGCGGCAGCGGGAACTCGAGGCGCCAGCCGTCGATCGGCGCGGTGCCGGTGTTGGTGAGGGTGATGTCGACGGTCAGCCCGGTGCCCCAGGTGGTGACGTCGAGGTCGACGCGGCAGGTCGGCGCGGTGCGCTCGAACTCCACCCGGTGCAGGCCGCCAGGCAGGTCGTTGACGACGTAGAACTCGCCGTCGGCCGTGGTGCCGAACGCCGTGACCTGGGTGGGCATCTCGCCGATCTCGGCCTGGAGGTAGCCGCCGGCACCGTCCTCGCGGAGCGCCCACACCGTGGAGGAGCAGTAGTCGGTGGCGATGTAGGTGCCGCCCACCAGGTCGGCGTACTGCTCGCCGCGGTAGACGCGGCCGCCGATGACGGCGCAGCCGCCGGTGTAGGGGGAGTAGGTGAAGACCGGGTCGGTGCGGTCGGAGCCCGGCGCGCACTGGGCCTGGTCGAAGACCTCGTAGCCCTCCTGGCAGGACCAGCCCAGGTTGACGCCGGCCTGCTCACCCGCCGGCAGGTGGTCGATCTCCTCCCAGCGGCCCTGCCCGACGTCGCCGATCCACAGCGAGCCGTCGGCCGGGTCGAAGGAGAAGCGCCACGGGTTGCGGACGCCGGTGATCCAGATCTCCTCGCGGGCCCCGGCACCGCCGACGTACGGGTTGTCGGCCGGCACGCAGTAGGGGAGCGCCCCGCAGCTCCGGCTGACGTCGACGCGGAGGATCTTGCCGAGCAGGGTGTCGACGCGCTGGCCCGACTTGTACGGGTCGCCTGAGCCGCCGCCGTCGCCGATGCTCCAGTAGAGGTAGCCGTCGGGGCCGAAGGCGAGCTGGCCGCCGTTGTGGTTGCTGTACTCGGCGTGCTCCTGGGAGATCAGCGGCTCCAGGGTCCCGGTGCCGAGGGTGTACCTGCCGAGGGTCACCGCGCCGTCGGGCCGCGCGGTGTAGGCCAGGTAGAGCTCCTGGCTCCGGTTGAAGTCGGGGGCGAGGGCGATGCCGAGCAGTCCGCGCTCGTTGCCCGACTCGTCGACCGAGGCGGTGACGTCGAGCAGCGGGGTGGCGGCCAGCCCGGTGTCGGGGTGGTAGACGCGGACGGTGCCGCGTTTCTCGACGATGAACAGCCGGTTCGTGGCGTCGTCGGGCGCGGTGATGGCCACGGGGCGACGCAGCCCGGACGCGACCTGGGTGGCGCTCGCGGTGACCTCCTCCAGCGGCACCGCCGCCGAGGCGGCACGTTCGGCGGACGGGCCGGCGGAGGGGCCGGCGGGGGAGTCCGCCACGGCCGCCGGGGCGAGCAGTGGCAGCGATAAGGCGAGGAGGAGCGCACTCGCCCAGCGTCGTCTTTGCATGTCGGCTCCAAAGGCGAAGGGGGTGATTCCTCGGAACTGGCGTGCGTGGACCCGGAGTCGTCGAGCAGGACCGGGGTCAGGTGTGGCGACAGCGGCACGCCTGGCCGGACGCTAGCGGCTTCCCGCCCGCCACACCAGGCCGCAGGAGCACTCTGGCGTGCTCTCGCCCACCTCCCGTGGCGACCCGGCCAGCTGGGCCACGACGGCCGCCCGCCGCCCGAGGGAAACGGGTGGCGGGCGGCGCCCGGGCGCGGCGCCCGGGCTGTCCCCGGGGCTACAACTCCCTGGCCTGGCGGTTCAGTTCGGCGAGCGCGTCGTCGGCCCGCAGGCCGACCGTGGCCCACAGGTCGAGCGCCCGCCAGTTGCTGTCGATCGACGCGGACAGCGCCCCGCCGCCCGCCCGCGCCTGGTCGGCGGCCCGGACGTCGGCGAAGAACGCGTCCACCGCCGCCAGTTGCTCCGCCGTCACCGGAGTCGCCGGATCGCCCTCGCCGGCCGCGGCCAGGAACAGCGGGTACAGCACCTGGAGCAGCGCGCCGAAGTCCTCGTTGAGCACCGGGTCGTCGTTCAGCAGCGGGTTCAACAGCGGGCTGTCGTCGTTGTAGAGGTTGACGTAGTACGAGACCGCCGGCGCGATCCTCGGCAGCACGTCCCTGGCCAGGTAGAGCGCGGCGCGGATCTCCGCCGCCTCCGGGCCCGCCTGGTCGAGGGTCGCGGTGCGCAGCGTGCTGTCCACGACGCAGGTGCAGCTGCCCGAACTGTCCGACGGCGGCGTCTCGTTGGTGACGCCGACCTGCCGCCACGCCTCCTCGATCGCCTCCGCCTCGCCGTCCGTCTTGCCGTACAGGATCATGGCCGCGGCCACCGTCGCGTTGACGGCGTCGGCGAAGTTGGCGGTGGGGAAGAGGTACTGGCTCAGCGCCCGGTAGAAGATCCGCTCGGACTTCTCCGCGCCCAGCGCGTTGTGGGCGTTGACGAAGGCCCGGTTGGGGATGCCGCTGTTGCGGTGCACCCCGCCGCCGTCGTCGCAGCGCCGCTGGTAGTCCCGCATGTGCGCCGGCTGGCCGTACTTTTCCGGGTCGGAGAGGCTGCGGATGGCGCCGACCGCCGAGTCGGTGCCCAGCTCCCAGCCGCTCGACCCCAGCATCTCGCGCTCGGTCATCTCGCCGAAGATGTCGGAGAAGCTCTCGTTCAGCGCCCCCGGCTGGTCCTTGTAGACCAGGTCGGCGGTGGAGGTGGTGACGGCGTGGGTGAGCTCGTGGGCGGTGACGTCGGCGACCACCATGCCGTCGGTGAAGCTCATCTCGGCGCCGTCCCACCACGCGTTGGGGCCGCCGGGCGGCACGGCGTGCACGTTGGAGACCAGCGTGGCGCCCGCGTCGTCGAAGCTGTCCCGGCCCAGGTGCTCCTGGAAGTAGTAGTAGGTGACGCCGGTGTGCAGGTACGCCATCTCGCCGTCGTAGTCGATGCGGTCGGACGACCAGTCCTCGGTGCGCACCAACGTCCGGTTCTCGACGGGGCCGTTGCGCAGGTCGTACACCCGGCGGTCCACGTCGCCGCGGATCTGGTCCTCGGTGGCCAGCACGCCGCCGACTCCGGTCGCGTCCACCAGGTACACCTGCGAGACGCCACGGTCGGGGGCGCGCAGCCACACCTCCCACACCAGGTCGGCCAGGACCGCGCCGCTCGGGTCGGGCGTGCCGGGCTCCACGAACAGCTCGGGTGCCTCGACGAGTTCGGCGTCGGCGTCGCTGGGCAGCGCACGGCGGGCCTCGGCCACCGCACGTTCCGCGTCGATGGCGGGCGTGGTGGCCGGCACGACGAGGTCGGGGCGGAGCCCGTTGGAGATGAACTGCAGCCGCTCGCCCGACTGGTCGAGGTGCAGCCCGACGCGGGCGTTCCTGACCGGGACGCCGTCCACCACCTGTTCGTACCAGTGGCTGGTCGCGGCGGACTCGGGGGCGAACTCGCGACGCTCGGCGCCGATCGGCCGCAGGTGGTCGGTGGGGTCGGTGACGCCGAAGACGCCGGCGTAGTCGGTGAAGGCGGCGGCGTCGCCCTCGAACGGCACGTCGGTGACGACCGAGGTCGCGGTGCCGGTGCGCGGGTCGGTGGCGGCGGTCACCGGGGTGCCAGGACTGTCCAGGTCCAGCCGGTCGAGGGCGGCCTCGGCCGCGGCGGCGCGGGCGGCCTGGGCCCGGCCGATCGTCTCGCCCGGCGACCAGGCGGGCTCGGCGGCGGCGGGTCCGGTGGCCAGCGCGGGCGCCACGACGGCCACC